>CBDVDU010000012.1:0-22401 GCA_965372825.1 uncultured Gammaproteobacteria bacterium
AATTGATTATTTAAAAAGGGGGCTAAAATAAGCGAAGGTAGGGCGGAATTCAGTCCGCTAGTAAGATAATGCTTTAAAATCTGGCGGGCTAAAGCACACCCTGCGAAACTCTTTTGTTGGTGCTTATTATTTATTGAATATTAATGAAAAATAAAGGTGTTTTTTCTTGGAATATGCTATATTTAATTTTACTAATGAGAATGATTATTAATTAGATGGACTTTAATCCTTAGGGAGTAAATAGATGGATATGAGAATACGAGGCCTAAAAGATTTATCGATTGGCGATAAAGGGCGTGTTACAGGTTTTAATAAACAAGGTCGGGCGTATCGAAAGCGCCTTTTAGCGATGGGCTTAACGCCTGGCACGGAGTTTTCTATTGTGCGTTTTGCCCCGCTGGGTGACCCTGTAGAGATTACTTTAAGAGGTTTTTCTTTGACTTTGCGTAAAGATGAAGCTGATATATTAAGTATAGAGAAGATTTGATGCAGACTGATTTTACTATTGCCGTTGTCGGTAATCCCAATTGCGGAAAAACCACTTTATTTAATGCTTTAACGGGCGCGCGGCAGCATGTGGGTAATTGGCCGGGTGTTACGGTCGAAAAGAAAACGGGCGAATATACACATCAAGGCAAACAGGTTGAGGTAGTTGATTTACCTGGAACATATTCTTTAGAAGCCGATAGCGAGGTTTCTCTGGATGAGCAGGTGGCTAGAGATTATGTGGCTGCAAAAGAATCCGATCTCATTATTAATATTCTCGATGCGTCTAATATTGAACGTAATTTATACCTAACTTCGCAGTTAGTTGAAATGCGGGTGCCGATGATTATTGTGCTGAATATGATGGATGTTGTCGCACAGCGCGGGTTGGTTATTGATCAACAGCAATTATCGGATTTATTAGCCTGTCCCGTTGTCGCTATTTCAGCGTCTACACGACAGGGGGTTAGTGAGTTAAAAACACAGATCAATCAAGCCGTACTAGACGCTCCTATCCCGCAACTAGATATTGAATATCACCCTGCCATTGAGCAAGCCATTATCGATTTATCTGTTGCTTTACAATCTAAAGCAGCCGAACAGCAGTGCGCTTTACGTTGGTTAGCTATTCGTTTATTAGAAAGAGATACTTTAGCGCGAGAAATTGCGGGGTCTGATTTGGTTTTGCAGGCCGAAGCATTAGAGCGAGAGATTGAACAAACTACTGATGATGAGGTAGATATCCTAGCCGCAGATGCGCGCTATGGGTTAGTTAATAAAATCAGCCATCTTTGTGTCAATAAAAAGAACGAAGTTAGCCGAGGCATGACCCATAAAATTGATAATTGGGTGTTAAATCGTTATTTAGGTATTCCAATTTTTTTATTGGTTATGTATTTAATGTTTATGATCACTATAAATATCGGCAGTGCTTTTATTGATTTTTTTGATCAAGTAGCTGGTGCCATTTTTGTGGATGGTTTAGCTGTTGTTTTAACGGCCATGTCATTACCGGAGTGGTTAGTGGTGTTATTAGCGAATGGCGCAGGTGGCGGTGTGCAGGTCGTGGCGACCTTTATTCCGATTATTGGCTTTTTATTTCTAGTCTTATCTTTATTAGAAGATTCTGGGTATATGGCACGGGCGGCATTTGTGGTCGATCGCTTTATGCGCATGATTGGTCTGCCGGGTAAATCATTTGTACCGATGATTGTTGGTTTTGGCTGTAATGTGCCTGCGATTATGGCAACTCGGACTTTAGAAAGTCAGCGTGATCGGATTTTAACTAATATTATGAATCCGTTTATGTCCTGCGGTGCGCGTCTGCCGGTGTATGCTTTATTTGCTGCAGCATTTTTCCCTGTCGGCGGACAGAATCTGGTATTTTTCTTGTATGTGTTCGGTATTGCTGTAGCTGTATTGACTGGTTTGATTATGCGTCATACCTTGTTTAAGGGGGATTCCATGCCGTTTATTATGGAGTTGCCCAATTATCATTTGCCGACCTTGCAAAGTATTGCCATTCGTACTTGGGATCGCTTACAAACCTTTTTGGTTAATGCCGGTAAAGTCATTGTACCGATGGTGTTAGTGCTTAACTTTTTAAATTCTCTAGGCATTGATGGGAGTTTCGGTAAGGAAAACACGCAAAAGTCAGTATTAAGTGAAATCGGTCGTACTTTAGTGCCTGTGTTCAAACCTATGGGCATACGCGAAGAAAACTGGCCGGCTACGGTAGGTATTTTTACCGGTATCTTGGCGAAAGAAGCGGTAGTTGGGACTTTAGATGCCTTGTATACGCAACTTGCATTAGAAGGCGTAGAGCAAGAGCCTGAAGTGTTTGATTTGCAACAAAGCTTAATTGATGCGGTATTAACTATTCCTGAAAACCTATTAGCTGTAGCGGATAATTTACTAGATCCTTTAGGACTAAATATTGGCGATGTCAGCGATAGTCAGTCTGCGGCTGATGCGCAGGATGTTAGTCAAGGAACGTTTGGTGAAATGCAGGCTCGATTTGATGGTCAAGCGGGGGCTTTTGCGTATTTATTGTTTATTTTATTGTATGCACCTTGTGTTGCAGCAACCGCGGCAATTCAGCGGGAAACGGGTACTAAATGGACGATATTTGTGGTGGCTTGGACGACTGGTATTGCCTATATGACGGCAACGATTTTTTATCAATTAGCGACCTTTAGTCAGCATAGCCAGTCATCACTTTTGTGGGTTATTGGTTTATTAAGTGCATTTTTTGCCGTGATATTTTCTTTCTGGTTAACAGGTAGAAATGAAGAAATACGGGAAATCGCATGATTTTATCGGAATTACGAGATTACCTAAAACAGCAACATCGCTTGTCATTATTGGAAATGGCTAATCACTTCGATACCGATGCCGACGCCTTACGCGGCATGTTAAGCAAATGGGTCAGTAAAGGCAAAGTTAAACGTATAGATATGGGCGCGAGTTGTGGTACGGGCTGTTGCAAATGTGATCCAGCCATGACTGAGATTTATGAGTGGCTGGATAACACTTAGGAATCAGAATTCAATAATATCCGAAAGCACTGCCAGTCCTTTGAGGACTGGCAGTGCTTCATAACCTAAAGTTTCGGAGCTTATTGAATGTGCACTCCTTGGCTAGGCGATAATCTAAATAAATATATACTGGCTGCAAATATTAAGGCAAGTTGATTAAACTATGAAAAAGCTTCCAATTGGTATTCAAACATTTGCCAAAATACGCGACCCTGAAGAAAATTATGTTTATATTGATAAAACAGATGTTATTAGTGAGTTAGTCAATAACGGCAGTTATTATTTTCTGAGTCGGCCACGGCGTTTTGGAAAAAGTGTCTTATTAAGCACTTTAGCTGAGTTATTTTCTGCTAATAAATCCTTATTTTCGGGTTTGTATATTGAGGATAAATGGAATTGGCAGAAAGCCTACCCAGTAATTCGAATTAGTTTTGGGAGTGGTCAATTTAATACTAAAGCTTTACTTGATGAAGCTATTCTTGAGAATCTAAAAGCAAATTATGGGAAATTAAATTTGCATTATGAAGCTAGCCTATCAACGCGTTCAAGCTTTATTAATCTCATTAAGCAATCTTCTGAGCAGTACCAAGAAAAAGTCGTTATCTTAATTGATGAGTACGATAAACCCATATTGGATCATATTTCTGAGCCTGACCTCGCTCGGCTTAATCGTGATGTATTAAAAGGTTTTTATTCTATAATCAAAGACTTGGATGAGTACATTAAGTTTGTCATGATTACTGGCGTGTCTAAATTTGCTAAAATGAATTTATTCAGTGGCTTAAATAATTTACAAGATATTTCTATTAACCAGAATTATGGCACGCTTTGCGGCTACACTCATGCGCAGGTAGCAGATACCTTTGCTGAGCATTTGCAGGGTGTGGATATGGATAAGTTGCAGCAGTGGTATAACGGCTATAATTATTTTGGTGAACCAATTTATAACCCTTTCGATATTTTATTGTTTATTGCTAATAACAAAGAGTATAAAAATTATTGGTGGGGGACGGGGAATCCGAGTTTTCTAATCGATAAGTTAAAAGAGCAAAACTACTATTTACCAGATGTACAAAATTTTGTTGCTGATGATATTGTCTTAGATACTTTTGATGTCGATAAAATCGATTTGGTTGCCTTGCTTTGGCAAACAGGGTATTTAACCTTTGCCGATAAGTGGGAAGGTTTCAATGGCATGCAGTATCGGCTTAAAGTACCGAATAAAGAAGTCCAGCAATCTTTAAATACCTTGTTTATTGAATATTTAACCCATCAAGGCCCTCAGCTTAGGGTTAATCAACAGGCGCTTTATCAGAGTTTAGTTGATGCTAAATTTGATGATTTGGAAAGTGCTCTTAGTGCCTTGTTCTCTAGTATTCCTTATAATAATTATGCTAATAAAATCATTGCTAATTATGAGGGGTATTATGCCTCAGTAGTCTATACCTATTTAGCATCATTAGGTTTACCGATGGTCGCTGAAGATGTTACTAACAAAGGCCGCATTGATTTAACACTGCACTTTCCTGATAAAATTTTCATTATTGAATTTAAAGTTGATCAAGCTGAAAAAGCGCTAGCACAAATTAAAGCAAAAAATTACCAAGAAAAATATCTAAATCAAGGTAAAGCAATTTATCTGCTGGGTATCAATTTTTCTTCTGTAGAAAAGAATATTAGCGATTTTGAATGGCAAGCCGTTTAGCGCTTAAAAAGCTTAACGAATATCGCAAACTGAGCTAAGCTAACTCTATATATTAAATATACGGAGTTAAAAATGGTTGAGCAGCAATCCAATGTTTTAATCGCTACGCTAACGGAAGTAAGAGGCGATGGTATGCAGGCGCGAGTTATTGAGGAATACGCGACTGATACACCTTTGCTGACTATTGGTAATGAGCAAATGTTGGCGGGTAGTATTGGCTCTTATGTTGTTGTACGTCAGGCGAGTGTTGCTGTTCTCGCGTTAGTCTTCAAAATGTGGCAAGAAGATCGGTTTGAGCAAGGAGAGCGTTTGTCGGATCGGTTTTTTTCTTTAATTCCAGTCGGTGAGTTAAAAGAAGATGGAACTTTTATTCGTGGTGTACGCCACTATCCAACACCGGGTGCTAAAGTTTATGCCGTCGGTCTTGCAGAAATTAATGCTATTTTTTCTCAATTTCGTGAATATGGGTTTTTTATTGGTCAGTTATCAGCGCACAAAGATTATCATTTAAGCCTAGATCCACGCGCCTTGTTTGGTCGCCATTTTGCCATCGTCGGACAGTCAGGTTCGGGTAAGTCATGGGCCGTTACCAGTTTAATTCAAAATACTATTAAAGCCATGCCAAAAAGCAAGATGATTTTGCTGGATTTGCATGGTGAATATTGCTGGAAAGATGATGCGGGGAATATTCAATCTGCTTTTCCCCCTGAAGCCGTTAATTATGTCGAAGCAACTGAGTTAGAAATGCCTTATTGGATGATGACTTATGCTGAGCTGGTTGATTTGTTCATTGATCGTTCAGATAAGGGCGCTTCCATTCAAATGGCTTTTATGCGTGAAGTGCTACAGCAATTAAAACGCGAATCAGGGAAACAATTAGGCTTAGGTGTTGTCTCTGTGGACACACCGATTTATTTTTCTTTGGTGGAAATGTATCGCCAGTTTAAAAATGCCAATGAAGAGCGGAAAGATTTTGGTAAGGTAGAAGGCGCATTGTTTGGTCAGTTTGATGAGTTCTTGGTACGTATGCAAAGCCGCTTTAATGATGTGCGTTATGATTTTTTACTTAAACCTAAAAAGCGTAATAAATCAGAAACTATGGCGGATTTATTGCGTGAATTTATTGGTTTAGGTACGCATAAGGCCAATGTCACGGTCATTGATTTAAGTTCCATCCCTACTGATGTTCGACCCGCAGTTTCGGCACAAGTGGGCCGTTTAGCCTATGAGTTTAATTACTGGAATCCTAGGCGACGCGAATTTCCGATTACTTTGATTTGTGAAGAGGCGCATGCCTATATTCCGCGAGAAAAGCATGGTCAATACGAAGGCACTAAGCGCATGATGGAGCGTATCGCTAAGGAGGGGCGTAAATACGGGGTGTCCATTGGTGTTGTCAGTCAGCGGCCGACTGAGTTATCGGAAACGATGTTATCGCAGTGCAGTTCGTTTATTTGTTTGCGTACAACGAACCCTGATGATCAGGCTTATATTAAAGGTTTAGTGCCTGAAGCAGAGGGTGATTTGACGGATATTCTGGCATCTTTAGGGCGAGGTGAAGCGTTAATTTTAGGGGAGGCCGCACCTATGCCTACGCGAGTGCAAATTTACAAGCCTAACCCTGAGCCTAAAAGTAATGACGTGGATTATTTTACCAGTTGGCGTGAAGGGCCTGATGATCTAGATGTAAATGAAATCGTTAAGCTTTGGCGTACGCAAACGCGTAAATAGGTATTGGGTAGTATTTCTTTCGTAGTGGTGCAATTGTTGACTTAAGTCAAAAGGGCTACTTATTTAGGAATGAGAGGCAAATAATATGCGAATCTTGCATTCTGTGGGAGTGGCTTTAGCCACGCAACGTGACTAAAGTCGCTCCCACATTGTTTGTATAATCCCATGCTATTTAATCGTGGTTCCTTAGAGCGAGATTTATGCAGGTTCTTATCGCATCATAAGTTCCTTGCCGTCAAAAGCTCTGATAGGAGCAAGCAGAAGGCTCTTTTCCCTTCTGTTGTGGTATAAAATTTTTCTAAAAGCAGGTTTAGCTGAGGTAGATTGACGAGTATGGATTTTACTCAATTTAAAAAAATATTAGGTTTTGTTGCTGGCGCTAAACTGGGTGCTCCTGCGGTCATTATTATGATGCTCGCGTTGATCATTATTCCTCTGCCCGCCTTTGCACTCGATTTATTTTTCACTTTTAATATCGCGTTTTCTCTTATTATTCTACTGGTTGTGGTGTACACCACGAAACCTTTGGAATTTGCTGCCTTTCCTAGTGTTATCTTGATTGCGACCTTGTTTCGATTGGCTTTGAATGTTGCTTCGACACGAATTGTATTGCTTGAAGGGCATAATGGCGGAGATGCTGCAGGTAAGGTAATTGAGGCATTCGGTGCTTTTGTTATTGGTGGAAATTTCGCTGTTGGACTCGTTGTTTTTGGTATTTTAATGGTGATTAATTTTGCCGTTGTTACTAAAGGTGCGGGGCGTATTGCTGAAGTGGGCGCAAGATTTACGCTGGACGCAATGCCGGGTAAACAAATGGCGATTGATGCTGATTTGAATGCGGGAATTATTACTCAAGATGAGGCGCGTGATAGGCGAGCTGAAGTGGCAGCAGAGTCTGACTTCTATGGCTCGATGGACGGTGCCAGCAAGTTTGTGCGGGGTGATGCGATTGCAGGGATTATCATCTTAGCGGTCAATATTATTGGTGGCTTAGTCATTGGTGTAGGCCAACACGGGATGACGTTTGCTGATGCGGGTGAAGTTTATGTTTTACTGACCATTGGTGATGGTTTAGTCGCGCAAATTCCTTCTTTGCTTTTGTCTACAGCGGCGGCCATGGTGGTCAGTCGTGTGCGTGGTAGTGATCAAACGGTTGGTGCGCAGATTACGACGCAGTTATTTGCTAACCCTAAAGCTTTAAATATTACCGCCGGGGTAATGTTGGTGTTAGGTATTATTCCGGGCATGCCTAATTTGGTATTTCTGATTATTGCTTCGTCTTTAGCGGGGATTGCTTATTGGATTACTCAGCAAGCTAAGCAAGTGGAAGTGGCGCGTGAGCAACGAGAGCTTTTACCGCCGACTCCGCATGCTGCGCCTGAAATGAAAGAGTTAGGTTGGGATGATGTGATGCCTGTGGATATGATTGGTCTGGAGGTTGGCTATCGATTAATTCCTTTGGTGGATAAAAATCAAGGCGGGCAATTAATGGCACGCATAAAAGGTGTGCGTAAGAAATTATCCCAAGAATTAGGGTTCTTGATTCCTTCCGTACATATTCGCGATAATCTTGACTTAAATCCGACGACTTACCGTATTTCCTTAATGGGGGTGACGGTAGGTGAGGCGGATATTATGCCGGATAGGGAGATGGCGATTAATCCAGGGCAAGTTTTTGGCACTTTAGATGGTGTTAGTTGTCAAGATCCGGCATTTGGCTTGGAGGCGGTTTGGATTGATGTTAATCAAAAAGATTATGCGCAAACTTTAGGTTATACCGTGGTCGATCCTGGAACGGTTGTTGCTACGCATTTAAGTCACATTTTGCAATCTCATGCGCATGAAATGTTGGGTTATGAAGAGGCACAGCAGTTATTGGATAATTTGAGTAAATCAGCGCCAAAATTGGTTGAAGATTTAGTGCCGAAAATTTTGCCTCTAGGTGTGATTGTTAAAGTGCTGCAAAACCTTTTACAAGAGAGTGTTGCTATTAGGGATATGCGTGGCATTGCCGAAACTTTGGCTGAGTATGGATCGAAGAGTCAAGATCCTGACATTTTGACCACGGCAGTTAGAGTGAGCCTTGGTCGTTCAATTGTCCAAGAAATCAGTGGCATAGAAAAAGAAATTCCGGTTATTACATTAGAGCAGGAGTTGGAACAGTTATTGCATAAAACATTACAAACGGCAGGAGAGTCGGGAGCGGGCCTTGAACCTGGATTGGCAGAACAAATGCACCAATCATTAGAGGAAAGTGCTCAAAAGATGGAAATGGAAGGGCAGGCAGCGGTATTATTGGTGTCGTCTTACATTAGACCTTGGTTATCCCGATTTGTCCGGCATTCAATTTCTGGGTTACATGTTTTGGCATACAATGAAATACCTGCTGATCGTAAGATTAAGGTGGTTTCTACTGTAGGGCAACGTGCATAATGTTTTAAAAGAGGGAAGCACGATGAAAATAAAACGATTTTTTGCAGCTGATATTCGTCAAGTAATGCGCATGGTTAAAGATGAATTAGGCGCCGATGCGGTTATTATGTCCAACCGTTCAGTTGATGGTGGAGTGGAGATTGTTGCTGCTCAAGATTTTGATGAGCAAGTGGTACATGATAATTTACAAAAACAGCAGCAACAAAGAAAGGCTGAAGCTTCCAGAAAAAATACTAAGTTACCTGATTTTGAAGCAGAGAAAAATAAATTACATATCGTTAGCAGTGCCAGAAAAGATGATTCAACGCCTCAGTCGGCTGTTCGCCCTGCAGTACGTCGAAAATTAGATGAATATGTGGGGTATGCAGAGAAAATTGCACTGAATAAACAAAGGTTTACAGAATCACCAACTCCCTTTGCTAAGCCGAAAGTAGCGGAAAAAGCTAAAGTAGTTAATAGGCCTGAGCCGACAACTCAGGCGAGTGGCTTACAGCGGACTTTTCAACAAACTAAAGAAAGCGCAACTAATGCATCTAATGATATGTTATTGGAAATGCGTAAAGAATTACGTTACTTAAGAACGGCAATGGATACTCGTTTATCTGAATCGAGCTGGGGCGGGCAATCTGAAAGTAACCCTATACGCTTGGATTTGTTACGTCGTTTAGCAGGGATAGGTATTTCGAAAAAGTTAAGCATTAAAATTGCTAATCGTTTGGATAATCAATCAGATCCTGATGCCGGTTGGGATAAAGCGTTGGATATGATGCAGAGGGTATTACCGGTAACGAGTGATGATATACTACAAAACGGTGGCGTGATCGCTTTAGTTGGACCAACAGGAGTGGGTAAAACGACGACAATTGCCAAGTTAGCTGCACAATATATTTTACAGCACGGGTCGGGTCGTCAAGTCGCTTTGATTACGATGGATAACTATCGCATAGGTGCGCATGAGCAATTAAGTACTTATGGGCGTATTTTGGATGTGCCTGTACGTGTCGCTGCCAATGGCGAAGAATTACGTAGTTTGATTAATAGTTTTAGTGATAAACGCTTAATTTTAATTGATACTGCGGGTGTTAGTCAGAAAGATACACGAATGCTAGAGCAAATAGAGGAATTGCAGGAATCAGATATCCCAGTAAGGCCTTATTTAGTGATGTCGGCAACGACGCAATTAAAAGCGATGAATGAAATTATTAGCGCTTTCTCCGAGTTTCAACTTGGCGCATGTATTTTAACTAAAATGGATGAAACAGCAGAAACAGGGAATGCAGTCTCTGCCTTAATTGAGCATCAATTGCCATTAGCTTTTATTACTGATGGGCAGCAAGTACCTGAAGATATTCATAAAGCAAATTCTCGTGCATTAATTCAGCAGTGCATCGCAGAATCGGAGAGCGAAGCAGATTATAATGATGCGCTTGGCTTTGAAGGATGGGTGGCAGCGGGCTATGCATAAGCAATTAGATCAAGCAGCGGGAATAAGAAAAATGAAACAAGTCAAGCCTGTGCGAGTTATTGCCGTAACCAGCGGCAAAGGTGGAGTGGGTAAAACAAATTTATCGGTTAATTTAGGTGTCTCTCTTGCTAAAATGGGGCGTAAAGTTGCCTTATTGGATGCGGATATGGGCCTGGCTAATGTCGATATTTTGTTAGGCATGCATCCTAAATTTAATTTATCTCATGTTTTAAGCGGTCAGAAAACATTGGCGGAAATTACTGAGACTGGCCCGGGAGGGTTGAGAGTTATTCCCGCTTCTTCTGGTATTCAGCATATGTCAGAACTGAATAATATTGAGCAAGCAGCGATTGTTCATGCATTTAGTGAGCTAGATAAAGACCTCGATGTGTTGATTGTCGATACTGCCGCCGGTATTTCTGGCAGTGTGGTTAATTTTGCTCGTGCATGCCAAGAAGTTATTGTTGTGGTTTGTGATGAGCCGACATCATTAACAGATGCCTACGCTTTTATGAAGTTGTTAAACCGTGATTATGGTTTGTTTCAATTTAATATCTTGGCTAATATGGTGCAATCTCCACAACAAGGGCAAAATTTATTTAATAAATTAAGTAAAGTAACGGATCGTTATTTGGATGTTGCTTTAACTTATGCCGGCGCGATTCCTTTTGATGAGTATTTGCGTAAATCAGTGCAAAAGCAAACGGCTGTGGTTGAGGCTTTTCCACATAGTAAATCTGCACAAGCTTTTAAAAGTGTTGCGCAACGTATTAATAGTTGGCCAATTCGCTCACAAACGGGCGGTCATTTAGAGTTTTTTGTCGAGCGTATGATTAAATACGAAACTCAGGAGAGTGCTGCGTGAATGGTGCAGCAATGTATAGCTCGGTGCAAGCAGTTGGGGCGGTAGATGCTCAGATTATGCAGCATGCACCATTAGTAAAACGCATTGCCTATCATTTACTGAATAAGTTGCCTGATTCTGTTTTGGTGGATGACTTAATTCAAGCTGGCATGTTGGGCTTATTAGAGGCCTTGAAAAATTATGATCATAGTCAGGGCGCAAGTTTTGAGACTTATGCTGGCATTCGTATTCGTGGATCTATGCTGGATGAGGTTCGACGTTCTGATTGGACGCCGCGCTCAGTGCATAAAAAGTCGCGACAAGTGACTGAGGCGATTAAAGAGATTGAGAGTAAAACCACACAGAATGCTACCGCCAGTGAAATAGCAGAACGTTTGGGTATTTCACTGGATGAATATAATAAAATTTTACAAGATTCAAATAATAGTCGTTTTTTTAGCGTTGAAGAGTTAGCGCAAACTGGCGACCATTTTATAGAAGAACAGGCTCAAGCTAATGCGGGACCTGAAGAGCTTTTTGGTCAAGATAAATTTAAAGAAGCTTTAGCTGCTGCTATTGGTCAATTGCCGGAGCGGGAGAAGCTAGTTATCTCTTTATATTATGATGAAGAATTAAATTTAAGGGAAATTGGTGAAGTGTTGAGTGTCAGTGAATCCAGAGTAAGTCAGATAAGTAGCCAGGCGATGCTCAGGTTAAGAAGTAAACTTGCGAATTGGCTGGAAGGGAATGATAATAACGGGTTTATTTGAGTGTGTGTATTTTAGTTTTAGTTAATTGAGCCGATAGAGTTGCAATGAAGAGTATGTTGGAGAAAGACCTTGGATAAAAATATGAAGATTTTGGTTGTTGATGATTTCTCAACCATGAGGCGTATAGTCAGAAATTTATTAAGAGATCTTGGGTTTACAAATACATTTGAAGCGGATGATGGTAAGACTGCGCTGCCGATGTTACAAGGGGGGAGCTATGATTTCTTAGTCACCGATTGGAATATGCCAGGCATGACAGGGATTGATCTGTTAAAAGCCGTTCGTGCGGATCCTAAATTAGTTAATTTGCCGGTGTTAATGGTGACCGCTGAAGCAAAACGCGAACAAATTATTTTAGCTGCCCAAACTGGGGTTAATGGTTATGTGATCAAGCCTTTTACAGCCGCAACATTAAGAGAGAAGATTGAAAAAATCTTTGAGCGTATCGATAAGGCTGGAGCATAAAGGGTGATGGTTAAATGACGGAGTCAATGGAAAATACACGATTATTACTAGCTAAAGATTTAGTTATAGCTTTAGAAAATAATGATGAAACGAAAGCAGATGAAATTTTAGATCAGATTTCAGGTATGCGCGAGAGCATGCTGTTTCAAGAGGTTGGGCGATTAACGCGTCAATTGCATGATACGATGAATAGTTTTGCGCTTGACTCTAAAATGGTTGAATTAACTTCAAAGGATATTCCAGATGCAAAAGAGCGTTTGCATTATGTTATTGCGATGACTGAGCAAGCGGCCAATCAAACTATGGACGTGATTGAGCAGCTGACTCCTATTGCTCAAGAGTTGAGTGATCAAGCCAATGAACTATCTAATAAATGGGATCGCTTTTTAGCCAAAGATATGCCATTTGAAGAATTTAAAAATATGAGTCAGGAAATCACGGTGCATTTTGCTCAAACAAAAGAACGCGTGGCAAGTGTGCAAACGGGGTTGACTGATATTTTAATGGCACAAGGTTTTCAAGATATTACCGGGCAAATTATTCGTCGAGTAATTGACTTGGTGCAGGATATGGAGCACAGCATGGTTGAGTTAGTGCGTTTATCAGGAGGAAAAATGAAAGCTGGAGCCGTTGCGAAAGAGTCAGAGTTACCTGGTCCTGTTGTACCGGGTGTCGATGATAAAGCGAATGATGTAGCAACAAATCAAGATGATGTTGATGATCTTTTATCAAGCTTAGGTTTTTGAGGACTAAATAATGTCAATTGATCTTGATGACGAAATTTTACAAGACTTTTTAGTTGAAGCCGGAGAAATTCTGGAATTGCTCGGGGAGCAGTTGGTTGAGTTAGAAAACTCTCCTGAAGACAATGAATTATTGAATGCTATTTTTCGTGGTTTCCATACTATTAAAGGTGGTGCCGGATTTTTAGCCTTAGATGCTATGGTTGGAGTTTGCCATAAGGCTGAAGATGTCTTTAATGTTTTGCGTCAAGGTGAAAGGAAAGTTAATACGGAGCTGATGGATGTCATTCTTCAGGTTGTGGATCACCTGAATGATATGTTTGAAATAGTACGTACCGGTAATTTTCCCAAGCCCGTTGAGCAGGAATTATTGGATCAACTGCAAACTTATACTGTGCCTGAAAGTGCCGCGCCAGAAGTAGTTGAAGTGGCTGTAGAAGTAACTGCTGAAGAGGTCATTGAAACGGATGGTTCTGCGCCCGTCACAGAAAATGCAGCTGATGCCGTTGAGCAAGAGTTTGAACTGATGCTGGGGATTGCTGAAGGAGAAGCGTCGGAACCAGAAAGTGATGAGATTACTGAAAGTGAATTTGATAATTTACTAGATGCTCTGCATGGTAAGGGGGGGTCGCCAACACCAGCAGAGGAGAAAAATGCAGCCGCCTCAGATGAAATTACAGAGACAGAGTTTGACGACTTATTGGATGCATTGCATGGCAAAGGTTCGTTTAACGCAGAAAAAGTAGTTGGTTCTGTTGCTGAGATAACTGTACCTACAGTTGCTTCTGGTGATATTACTGAGGAAGAATTCGATAATTTACTGGATGACTTGCATGGTAAAGGTAAGTTTAAGGCGAAATTAATTGATGATAAGTCTGAAGAGATTATTGTTAAGCCCGTTGAAAAGTCTGCTCAAATAACAAAAAGCAGTATCGAACCAGGAAAAATTAAAACGCCAGCCCCAGCCCCTATAGCAAAGCCTAAATCTGAAGTTAAGAAAGCTGAGCCAACTAAGAATGCGCCTCATGCTGAAACGACAGTGCGAGTTGATACCCAAACACTAGATAATATTATGAATATGGTCGGTGAGCTGGTTTTGGTGAGAAATCGTTTTCAAACGCTTGCTGTAGAAAAAGGCGATGAAGATATTGTCAAAGCGGTCGGTAATTTGGATGTTGTTACCGCTGATTTACAATTAGCCGTTATGAAAACGAGGATGCAACCTATTAAAAAGGTTTTTGGCCGCTTTCCTCGTGTCGTTAGAGATTTGGCCCGCAGTTTGAAAAAATAAATTGCATTAGAACTGGTTGGAGAGGAAACGGATCTTGATAAGAACTTAGTTGAAGCTTTAGCTGATCCTTTGGTGCATTTAATTCGTAATGCTGTAGATCATGGTATTGAGTTGCCTGAAGATCGCGAAGCTGCAGGTAAAAAGCGAGAAGGTACCGTTATCTTGACAGCATCGCAAGAAGGCGATCATATAGAGTTAAGAATTAAAGATGATGGCAAAGGTATGAATGCCGATCATCTGCGAGGCATTGCTGTTACCAAAGGAATGATGGATGAAGAGTCAGCGGCTAGATTAGATGATAAAGAATGTTTTAATTTAATCTTTGCTCCTGGCTTTTCAACCAAAACAGAAATTTCTGATGTTTCTGGGCGTGGCGTAGGTATGGATGTCGTCAAGACGCGTATTGCGCAAATGAATGGTACGGTTGAGATTGACTCAGTAGAAGGTGTCGGAAGTACTATTATTATTAAAGTGCCTCTTACTTTAGCTATTATGCCTACTTTAATGGTTAAGCTGGGTGGCCAATCTTTTGCCTTGCCTTTGGCGAGTGTTCTGGAAATCTTGGACTTAGATTTAGGCGCAACTAAAGTGGTTGACGGGCAAATGGTCATTATGGTTCGTAATAGAGCATTACCTTTGTTTTATCTAAGTGACTGGCTAGTGAGTGATGTGGGTTATGTTGCTAATAAAGACGGACATGGGCATGTGGTGGTGGTTAATTCGGGCGGCCGACAAATAGGCTTTGTTGTGGATCAGCTAATTGGTCAGGAAGAGGTTGTTATTAAGGCTTTGGGTGCTAAATTGCATGGCCTAGATGGTTTGGCTGGTGCGACAATTACCGGTGATGGACAAATTGCCTTGATTCTGGATGTGCCTGGGATGATGAAGAAGTATGTTAGCTAAGCTAGTGATTGATTAAATTAATAGCGCAAATTATCACAGATAAATATAAGGCCGATTAAGGATAAAAGCATGGCTATTAGGGTTCTTATTGTCGATGATTCCCATTTTATGTGTAAGAGAATTGCTGAAATTCTTGAAGAAGATGGGCAGTTTAAAGTCGTTGGAATGGCTAAAAATGGTAGCGAGGCGATTGTCTTAGCGGCAACGACAGAGCCGGATGTGATTACTATGGATGTGGAAATGCCGGTCATGGATGGCATTACTGCGGTTAAACGAATTATGGCGGAAACGCCTACGCCTATTTTGATGTTTTCTGCATCTACGCATGTAGGGGCGCAAGCAACCCTACATGCTTTGGATGCTGGAGCGATTGATTTTTTGCCTAAGCAGTTTAATGAAATTAATGGTGATCATGAAGTTGCTCGGCGTATATTAAAAAGTCGCGTACGTAGTGTTGCCTTGCAAGCGGGAAAAATTAAAAGACCGCAAACCCTAGTATTTAAATCTCATCCAGAACGATCACTGCATACTATTTCTCGGCGTAAGTTAAATCGCTATGAGTTTGAGTTATTGGTGATTGTTGCTTCTACAGGTGGCCCGGTTGCGATACAAAAAGTTTTGGCGGAAATTCCTGCTCAGTGCCCCATTCCTATTTTATTGGTGCAGCATATGCCAGGTAATTTTACCAGTAGCTTTGCGGAGCGTTTAAATGCGCTGTGCAAAATACAAGTGCGAGAAGCCGTTAATCATGACGAATTGCTTCCTGGCGTGGCGCTTTTGGCACCAGGAGGGCAACAAATAGAAGTTGAAACGCGGGCAGGAAAGACGTTTATTGTTTTGAAACCGAAGGTGGCTGGCGATATTTACAGTCCTTGTGCGGATATGACTTTAACAACAGTGGCAAAAGTTTACCGCAATAAGGCTTTGGCTATTGTCTTGACAGGTATGGGTGCAGATGGGCGAGAAGGGGCGAAAATAATGCAGCAAGCAGGATCAGATATTTGGGCTCAAGATGAGGCGAGCTGTACTATTTATGGTATGCCTAAAGCTGTAGTAGATGCTGGTGTTGTGGCAAAAATATGTACGCTAGTTGAGTTGATGCAAATTTTCAGAGAAATTAACTGATGGACTTTTTTAGTATATTAGGCATATTCATTGGTCTCGGAGCTATTATCAGTGGCAATATTTTAGGTGGAGGTACCTTGGGCTCCTTGCTAAATGGCCCTGCTCTGGTTATTGTTTTAGGTGGCTCTTTGGGGGCTGTTTTGTTTCAGTACCCACCAAAAGTCATATTGAGGGCTGCGAAAATATTGGTTTGGGTTTTTGTGCCGCAAAAAATTAACCTAAGCGCTGAGATTAATAAAATTGTTGCTTGGAGCTCGCTTGCCAGAAAAGAAGGTTTACTAGGTTTAGAGGCAATTGCTGATAATGAACGTGAATTTTTTGCCCGAAAAGGTCTACAGTTGCTAGTGGATGGTAATGAGCCGGAAATTATTCGAGAATGCTTGGAGGTCGATTTAGATACTAAGGAATATAGTGATTTCCAGGCTGCAAAGGTTTTTGAATCGATGGGGGGGTACGCTCCTACTATGGGGATTATTGGTTCAGTAATGGGCCTGATTCAGGTTATGCAGAATCTTTCTGATCCCGGTATGTTGGGAGTGGGCATTGCAACAGCTTTTGTTTCAACTATTTATGGTGTTAGCTTGGCAAACCTAACGTTTTTGCCAATTGCTGCAAAATTAAAAGCCCATGCTTATGATTTGTCTAATTCAAGAGAAATGATGATGGTCGGTATTGTTGCAATTGCTGAAGGTGAAAATCCGCGAAATATCGAGCTAAAGCTGTCAGGTTTTTTACACGCAGCGACTTAATTGGGCGTCAGAATAATGGCACGTAGACGAAAAAAGCATATTGAGCCACCTGAAGATCATAATCGATGGTTAATTTCTTATGCGGATTTTATTACTCTGCTGTTCGCTTTTTTTGTGGTGATGTATGCCATTTCTTCGGTGAATGTAGGTAAGTACCGGGTATTATCTGACTCGATGAGTGAGGCTTTTGAGCGTAAAGGCGCGAAGCAGTCTACTTCAGAGCTAACAGAAGGAGAAGGGGATTCATCTTTGCCTATTTCTTTGGGAGAGCCAGCTACAAGCGCTATTGAGCCGATTGTATTAGATCACTTTATTACCGCAGAAGAGTTGCGTGATGTTGAAATATCTGAGGAAGTATTAGAGGAGCGGCGAAGGTTAGGGCGTATTGCTGAGCAATTTGCATCCGCATTAGAGTCTTTTATTGCTGATGATTTAGTTGAAGTCAAAAAAAATGACTTGTGGGTGGAAATCGAGATTAAAAGTGAGCTACTATTTGCCAGTGGTGATGCGGCTTTGCAGTCTAAAGCTACACCCGTGTTAAAAAAAATTAGCGAAGTTTTGCAGGCCACAGAAAACGTTATTTATGTTGAAGGCCATACAGATAATATACCGATAGAAACAATTGAGTTTCCTTCTAATTGGGATTTGTCATCTGCTCGAGCAGTGAGCGTGGCGCGTGAGCTAGTTTATAATGGCACGAATCCTGCTAGACTAGCAGCAGTGGGCTATGGAGATAACCATCCAATTGCAGACAATAAATCAGCGGAAGGGCGCTTCAAGAATAGACGAGTTACTTTGGTCTTAATTTCTAATTCGCTCGCTCGGTATGGTGGCAAAGATAATGCACGGACAAAAGAGGTCGTGGAGTAGATTTTTGCTTGTTGAGCATGATGAGTTTTTATAGTGTCTTTACTTCTATAGTGAGAAAAATACATAAACTCGCTGTTCATAAATGAGTGTCAATTATGAAAATTTGGTCAGTTTCTAATCAGAAAGGTGGGGTAGGTAAGACGACAACGGTAGTAACCTTGGGTGGCCTATTGTCATCTTGGGGATATAGGACATTGTTAGTCGATCTTGATCCACAAGGCTCTTTAAGTAGTTATTTTAAGCAAAACCCTGATGAAGCCCAGGCGAGTGTCTATAATTTATTTCATAATGCCAGTCGCAAAGTCAAAGATTACAATCCTAGGCCTTATATTATAAAAACGAAATTTGATAACTTGTCTATTTTGCCAGCGGCAACCGCTATCGCAACATTAGATAGGCAAGTCGCTTCTTTAGGTGGTATGGGCTTGGTCATTTCTAATGCATTGGCGGAAGTAGCTGATGAGTATGATTATGTCATTATCGATAGCCCGCCTATGTTGGGAGTCTTAATGATTAATGCTTTGGCGGCTTGTGAGTATTTATTAGTGCCAGTGATTACTGAGTTTTTGGCGCTACAAGGCCTAGATAGAATGGTGCGTACTATTCAGATGGTTTATAAGTCCAGAAAGCAGGCGCCTGGCTATAAAATTATCCCAACAATGTACGATAAGCGTACTAAAGCAGGCACTGAGAGTTTGAATCTCTTGCGTAACAAATATCCAGATAATGCTTGGCATTCTTTTGTTCCGGTTGATACTAAATTGCGTGAAGCTAGTAGTATGGGGGTTCCTGCTTCTATTTATGATCCTACGTCTAAGGCTGTTGCGAGCTATTCTAATTTGCTAGATGAGTTATTGCAGAAAGACAAGCAAGCTAAGATCGCTGTTTCATGAATAAAGTAAGCCGCCCTGTTGCGGTTAAGCAAATTGTAGAGCAAGAGCTTGCGCTAGATTCTTATTTGGCGACAATGCTTGCTGAAATCCCGGCTACTGAACTTATTGAAGAAAAAGAACAGCAAGTTAAAAAAGTAGTTTCTCCGACTGCTAAGCTTCAAACTATAGCGGTTAAAAAACAAGAGCAGCAGTCTAAACTTGTTGTTGAAGTGGCTTCGAGTACGCCAGTTAAGGCATTATCTATTATGCCTAAATATGCTCAAGATGAATTCTCGGCATTGTTTTTTAAAGTAGGGAATTTGGTTTTAGCTGCGCCATTAACAGATCTGTCTCGAGCCATAAAATTTGACGGAAAAGTAACAAAAATCCCACAGCAGCCACTTTGGTTTATGGGTTTAAGGGCTGAAGCAGAGCAAAAAATAGGCATATTAAATATGGCCTATTTGATACAGGGGAAAAATCGAGCGGGAATAAGAGACTATCAGCAGCAGCCTTTTACGAATGTTATTTTGACCGAAGATGGTCAGTGGGGTTTGGCCTGTGATGAGTTGCTAACAGTTGCTAAGCTGACGCCGGAAAAAATTCGTTGGCGTACAGATAGGAAAAATAAGCCTTGGCTAGTGGGGACGGTTATCGAACAGCTGGTAGTCATAGTGGATATTAATGAGTTAGTACCTAAACGGAAAAGATCCGCTAGTATTTAAATTAGGTATATAATTTATTTAGAATAAATGTGTTTAAACTTTAATAATTGGGCGGCATAAGCATGAGTAAGAGTGATGGCAATCAAAATGACCCTATAATGCAATGGGTGACTTTTCGTTTAGGTGAAGAAAAGTACGGCATTAATGTAATGCAAGTACAGGAAGTTTTAAGAGTTTCTGAGATAGCGCCCGTGCCTGGTGCTCCTTCTTATGTTTTAGGTATCATTAATTTACGTGGTAATGTTGTCACTGTGATCGATACACGTAACCGCTTTGGCCTGATGTCTAGGGATCAGGATGATGCGACACGTATTGTGATTATTGAAACAGATGAGCACATTATCGGTATTATGGTGGATAGCGTCGCAGAAGTAGTTGATTTAAGAGCTTCTGATATTGAGACTGCACCGAATGTTGGGAATGATGAAAGCTCTAAATATATACAGGGTGTCACTAGTAGAGATAACGAGTTATTGATATTGGTAGATTTAAATAAGTTTTTAAGCGATGAAGAGAATGAAGAGTTAGATATGTTCTAAGTTATTTAAACTTATTATAAATTAGTGATTATCTATGCGATATTGTTTTTATAATTCAAAGCGAAGGAGTAAATCATGATTGATATTGAGCCGATTTCCCCAGCTACACCTATTGTTCGGCCGGTTAAAATTCGTCGTGATGAAGATAGAAAAAACAACCAGAACTCCCGTTCTAAAGCAGA
Source organism: uncultured Gammaproteobacteria bacterium (assembly GCA_965372825.1). GTDB lineage: Bacteria > Pseudomonadota > Gammaproteobacteria > Methylococcales > Methylomonadaceae > Methyloprofundus. Next base: position 20,436 of record CBDVDU010000012.1, read on the forward strand.
AAAAAAGCAAGTACAACTAGATGATGATGCGGATGATGTACAACATATTGATGAAATTGTTTGATGGATATTGATTTACTCGTCATTGTTGCCTTGTGCTTTTCTTTGCTCGGTTTAGGGTGTTTGTGGCTAGCATTAGAGCAGCGAAAATTAAAAAACATTAATCAAGTTTTAGCTGAACAGATCGACAGTATGTCTAAAGATATTGCGGGATTATGTTCCGCGGCTGTTACTGTTGATTCGCGTATCGCTATGAGTGCAGAGCAAATGGCTGATTTGCTTGATAAATTAGGTGATTACGAGCATAAAGAGTCAGAAGCATCGCCTTATCATAGTGTGATTCAAAGAGTTCGTTCTGGTGCTAGTGAACAAGAGTTAATCAAAGACTGTGGCTTAAGTAGAGAAGAGGCTGCTTTATTGATTAAAGTACATGGAAGCCGCTCTAATTAATCTGTTATTACATTCAATAAAAACCCTGCTAGGCCGATAACCTAAATATCTGAGAGGTTATTATTATGTCTAAATATCTACTTGCTTTTATTTTTACCTGTTTATTCGTTATGCAACGGCCTCTTTGGGCTGTGGAATACTCGACTGATATTTTGAGTGCCTTTTGGGAAAGTAAGTCGAGTAAAACCGCATGCGATTTAACTCAAGCAATTCCAAATTACGGTGAAGCATTTTTTTCCCTGCATCCAGAAGAGCCATTGCAATTTGGTGTCTATCAAGCACGCAATCAAGGGTTCGTCGTTAGTGAGGCAAACTTATCAGCATTACCTGCGCCATGGCGGCATGAATTTACGCATTTACAAAACTATTCGGTCTATATAGAGCAGCGCACTCAGTCAAAATACCTTTCGGTTTTTGGTGTTGATGCTGAAGTAATGATTGATGTTTTGCTTGGCACTGAGTTTCCTACCTTTACTTATGTAAATACTTATCAAGAAAAGCCTGTTGAGCAAGTAACAGTCACTGTTTCTGCGGTTAATTTTTCTGCTGCGTATACCCAGTTTATTGCTTGCAGAAAACAGTTATTGCCTTATGCAATGAAATCTTTACAGGATAAGGTATTTTATTTTTCTGAGGCAGGTAAACGCGTTAATAGGCAATACTTTGTACTTGTTGAGAAAATAGTTGAATACATGAGGGTAATGAAAGATACCAAGCTAGTGATAGCCAGTGATACGCAAAGTATAGGTAAGGCGGATGCGAGGTTATTTAAGCCTAGAGCGAAAAAAATTGTCGATTTACTGGTGAAACAAGGCCTTAAGAAATCACGTATTGCAGTAAAGTCTAGATTTTCAGTTACTGACTTAGATAATAATGACAAAACGGTGCGTGTGCATGTTTTTGGTCCTGATGTTTTAAAGATGTTTTGGTTTAATAAAGGGAGTTTTCACTTAACAGCCAAAGAAAAACAACGCTTAGGCTTAGTTGCGCAATATATGCAGCATCAAACGAAAGCGCTGATCATTAATAGTCATACAGATGGTATGGGGCGCAAGGCGAATAATATGGTTGTGGCGCAAAAGCGCGGTGAGGTTGTTAAGCGTTATTTGGAGAGCCAAGGCGTATCAGCGGATAAATTGATTGTGCGGGCTTATGGTGAAAAGAAGCCTATTGCAAGTAATCGTACGCGAGCAGGTCAGGCGAAAAACCGGCGTGTTAAATTGAGTTTTGCGCGTTAATATAAGGTAAAGACAGTAGTATTCTGCACTTGTTACGGTGTTTACGTTGAGTATGATAATCTATGTGCTTGTTAGTTTTGATGTTTTCTAATTAAACAAAATTATCCTTGAAATTTAAAAAGAGATAATTCATAATAGCTGTTCTTCAACGCTAGTGGTTGTCGACATTATGGTTACTGTGTCGGTCCTCTCGCAACGATATTCTGTAAACTCCGCCAGGCCCGGAAGGGAGCAACGGTAGCAGAAGATTCGTGTGCCGAGATGTGGCTGGCATGGTA
>CBDVDU010000013.1:0-21168 GCA_965372825.1 uncultured Gammaproteobacteria bacterium
TAAGCGAATGGTGGGTTTAATTTTTAAGCTAGGTAGGGCGTGGCTTTAGCCCGCATATGCATGAAAGGAGGACTGAAGTCCGCCCTACGTTATTTATCCAAACCTTCTAGCTTTTGCTCGACTTCAGATAGGCGTTTTAAAATAGCTCTCACCTGACCTAATAGGGCTGGCAATTTAGGAATACTGGCCATTTCACGCATAACTTGTTTAATCGGTCGATTAGGCGCTCCCCAAACCACTTGATTTGGCTGTACATCTTTGGATATGCCTGTTCTTGCGGCAGCTGTTGAGCCATCTCCCATCGTAATATGATCAGCAATACCGACCTGTCCCGCCAAGGTCACGCGCTTACCTAAAGTAACACTACCCGACAATCCGACATGGGAGACGATAATACAATGTTCACCAATATTATTATTATGCGCGATTTGCACTAGGTTATCGATTTTCGTGCCTTTTCCGATACGAGTTATGCCAAAAGTCGCCCTATCGACACAAACATTACAGCCAATCTCGACGTTATCTTCAATTAAGACACCGCCTAATTGCGGCACTTTTTTCTGTTGTTGACCATCCCAGAAATAACCAAAGCCATCGCCGCCAATCACAGTGCCTGAATGAATAATGACATTATTACCCAAGGTCACTTTAGACAAAATCGAAACATTCGGGCCAATTCTACAGTTCTCACCAATCACGACATCATGACCAATAAAGGTATTCGCATCTATAGATGTGCCTGCGCCAATAGTGACATGATCTTGAATACAGACATGTGCAGCAAGCGCAACATTAGCGGAAAGACTCACTTGCTCTTCAGAAACCACCGCTGAGCTATGAATGCCTGAGAACTTAGCTTCAGATTTATCAAACATCATCATAATGCCGATAAAGGTTTCTTTAGGCTTATCGACCTTCAAGATATTTTTACCTGCCACTTCTGGAAAGCTTGTAGGTACAATAATAATTGATGCATCACTTTGTTGAGCAGCCGCTAAATACTTATCATTTTCGGCAAATGAAATCTCACCTACAACAGCCAAATCTAAAGAATTGACAGCGGTTACGACTGCATTTTTATCGCCAACTAACTCACCACCGACCTGTTGCTGAATATCTGCTAAACGCATTTCCATTTCCTATTTTTAGCAACAAACTTAAGACGGGGCATATAGAGATGGTAGGGCGGACTTAAGTCCGCTATTACTAAAAAAACGGACTAAAGTCCGCCCTACTGAATCATTAATATTTCGTATTAAGTGAGTACCCTATTTTTTATAAAAAAACAGCTAACAGCCTTAGTAAGCGCTGTTAGCTGTGATGTTTTAATTAAATGTATTACTTATGCCAAACTCTTTTTAAAAGCCTCTACTAAATCCAAAACCTGCTGTTTGTAATTCATTTTTTCAGTGGCGTTTAAATCCATCCAGCGTAAACGGTTAGCATTAGTAACCACGGTCACTGATGACATTGCCATTGCAGCACTCGCAATCATTGGACTTAATAAAATACCAAAGACGGGATACAACAAACCAGCGGCAATTGGGATACTTAATGCATTATAGATAAACGCACCAAACAGGTTTTGCTTAATATTAGCTACCGTTGCCTTAGATAACGCCATCGCTTCCGGTACTTTTAATAGTGAGCCTTGCAAGACCACAATATCAGCACTTTCTATGGCGACATCTGTGCCTGTGCCAATCGCGATACCGACATCAGCTTGCGCTAAAGCAGGCGCGTCATTAATACCATCACCGACCATGCCGACAACCTGACCCGCTTGCTGCAACTCTTTAACGATAGCAGCTTTATCTTGCGGTAAGACTTGAGCGCGTACTTCGGTAATTCCTGCTTGTTTAGCAATGGCTTGCGCAGTCACGTTATTATCGCCCGTTACCATTAACACGCGTACGCCTTGTTCTTGTAATTTCTTTATAGCTGCCGCTGAATCAGCTTTGATCGGATCAGCAACGGCAATAATACCGGCAACCTGACCATCAACAGCTAATAACATCGGCGTTTGCCCTTGCTCAGCCAAGCTCAGCATAATTGCTTTAAATGCTTCGTAATCAACCTTTTCCTCCTGCATTAAGGCTTCATTACCAAACAATACCGCTTGATCTTTAATTAGCGCTGAAACACCATGTCCAGCAACGGCATGAAATTGTTTCGCACGCGCTAGTTTTAATTGCTTTGCTTCAGCGGCATTCATAATCGCTGATGCTAATGGATGCTCAGAACCTTTTTCGATACTTGCCGCTAATTGCAATACGTCATCTTGCGTGTAATGAGCATAGGCTTCGATAGTGGCGACAGTTGGCTTGCCTTCTGTCACTGTGCCTGTTTTATCTAATACCAACGTGGTTATTTTACCTGCTGTTTGCAAAGCATCACCATTACGAATCAAAATACCTGACTGCGCCGAACGACCAACCGCTACCATCACTGAAATAGGCGTTGCTAAACCCAATGCACAAGGGCAGGCAATGACTAATACGGTCATTGCGGTAACAAAGGCATAACCCAAAGAAGGCTCAGGCCCCCAAATATTCCAAATAATAAAGGTGAATACCGAAATAGCTACGACGACAGGCACAAAAATACTGGCAATTTTATCGGCTAATTTAGCAAGTTCAGGTTTACTACCCTGCGCCTGACGTACGCTTTTAATAATTTGTGCTAACGCAGTATCTCGACCAATACGCGTAGCTTGGTACATAAAGCTACCTTGCTGGTTCATCGTGCCAGCGGCAACGGTAGAACCTTCAACTTTCTCTACCGGTAAAGATTCACCCGTCAACATAGACTCATCTACAGTCGAGTGACCTTCAACTAAAACCCCATCAACAGCAATTTTTTCGCCTGGACGTATTCTCAGCGTTTCGCCTAAGCCGACTTCTTCAATTGGAATATCTATTTCTTGCCCATCTCTAACGACGCGAGCAGTACGCGGCTGTAAGCCGATTAATGCACGAATAGCACTGGAAGTTTTCCCTCGCGCTTTGGTCTCTAGTGCCGCCCCAAAATTAAGGAAGGCCAAAATAATAATGGCAGCCTCAAAATACGCATGTGCCGATAAAGAAGGTAAATATTCGGAATAATCAATCACCACACAAGAGTACAGCCAAGCTGAACCCGTGCCCAATGCGATCAAGGTATCCATATTGGCTTGGCCGGCTTTTAATGCTTTAATCGCACCTACAAAAAAGTGACCACCCGAATAAAATAAAATACCCAACGTAATCAAAGCTACTTCAGGCCAAAACCAGTTACCTGTTTCTGAGCCTATATCCGGTACGCCACCAAAATGGCCAACAAGCATTAATGGGATACCAAAGACAGCAGCAACCGTAGCCTTACGGACTAACTGACGATAGCGCGCCATTTCTTGCTCTTCTTGTTCACTAGGGTCTTCAAAGCCCTCCATGACAGCCGCATCATAGCCAGAATCTTTTAGCGATTTCTTCATCAGCTCAGGATCAACATCCCCTTTCACTATTGCAGAATGATCGGCAAAATTCACTTCAACTGAAGTTACGCCTGCAACAGAATTTAAGGCTGTTTCTACGGCACCAATACAACCAGCACAGCGCATCCCTAAAATAGATAAACGAACCTCAGCCTCAGGGTTATCTTGGTTTTGAGTGGAATTTTCTTTACTCATAGCTCACCTCTTGCATTTTATTACAGACGTCATATTCTTTTTACTCTTTAATCTTCTACCGTAAAACCTGCTTTTTCAATCAACTCAATAATATCATCTTCACTGATAACCGCGTCATCAAATACCACTCCAACATAATCGTCAACATGACTTGTATCAATCGATTCAATACCCTCTTTGTCACCTAGTTCTTTTTTGATATTGGCTTCACAACCGCCACACTTCATTCCTGTTACGGTTAATTTCACTGATATTGTCATTACTGCCTCCTTAACATTAATAGATAAATTAGCACTACATCATACTCGACTAACAAACAATAATCATGATATAAATTGCTAATAAATTCAGTTTTAATGAATCATTCCCTCACACTATATAAGTAATTATTATGTTAATTAAACACGCGTTCATACTTTTCTTTTTATTCGCTACTAAAATCCTGAGTGCAGCAGAACTCATTAATTTAACGTCTAATGATGTTAGTAACGAATTGAACAATAACGCCTTAGTTATTGATATTCGCACACCACAAGAATGGCAACAAACCGGCATTATTTCAGGCAGCCACCCCATTATGTTTTTCGACAGAAACGGAAAATATGATGCAGAAAAATGGCTAGCCGAAGTGAAAAAGCTACAAACATCACCCGATCAGGAAATTATCTTAGTCTGTCAATCTGGCGGGCGCAGCGGCAAAGCAGGTCATTTCTTAACTAATCAACTCAATATGTCTCATGTATCTCACCTCTCGAATGGAATTTCATCTTGGTTAAAAGAAAAACGTCCCACACAAAAAATGTGCTCACCTACTCAAATTTGCTAATTCATGTCATTTAAAACGATTACCTATCAAACCATTGCGCTCGCAGGCATAGCTCAAGCTGCGCATTTAGTTCAACAATTAGCAACCACGGGGAAAGCAGATAAAGCCGCTATCGAGGCCAGTTTAAGTAGCTTATTAGCCATTAATGTAGAAAATCCAGTCGATACTTATGGCGGATTGGCGGGGATACAAGTTGGATTGGAGGAGCTACAAGCACAGCTGAGTAGCCACAAAATGACCAACCCCGAGCAAGCTCGGTATGCAGCATCATTAGTGTTCCTAGAGAGTAAATTTGCTGACAACCCCGACATGCAGAAGCAGGTGCAATACAAAATCAAAGTTGCTCAAGCTCAATGCGAACACTTCGGCATTATGCATGAAAATGTCATTGCCAATTTGGCCGATATTTACCACACAACGATCAGCACGATAAATCCGCGCATCATGGTCAATGGCGATCAGTCTTACCTAGCGGCAACAGACATTATCAATAAAATAAGAGCGCTATTACTCGCGGGGATCCGTTCAACTATGCTCTGGAAACAGTGCGGCGGTAGTCGTTGGCGTTTTATCTTTTTTAGACGAAAAATTCTAGCAGAGGTGGAGTTTTTATTATCTGAAATAGAAAAAACCAAGCTAACCGATTAAATAGCTTATACATTCTGGGTTTACACTTAAGTCGAAACATTAAGGTAGGGTACGCAATGCGTACCCTACTACGCCTCATTATTTTAAAATAAAAACCTAAGTCGTAAAGTTTTTCTACTCTCTGGGCATGGGTTTAAGCTAAGCCAAAGTATCTTTCAAGAGGCTTTGCATTTTGTCCAGACCCAGTTCCCTTGCAAGCTTGATATTAGTTTCTGGAATTTTTTCAGGATTCTTATAACTGGCCAAAGCTCGCTCTATACTTTCTTCGCGAATCAAATGCAGCATCGGGTAGGGCGAGCGATTGGTATAGTTAGCAGGATCATCTTCATCACTATCATCAAAGCAATAATCAGGATGAAAACTGGCTAATTGATAAACGCCTTCATAACCTTTCTCCTCCATAAAGTCATTGGCTATATCAACTACGTCCAAAAAATTTTCAAAATCCTGCAAGGAATTTTCGTAAATAAGCAGCGTAGTCTCTAGTTCACTGTTCTGGTCTAACCTAAGCGCCTCAGCCGCTAGATCCTCCAAACAGCACTCTAAGGATTGCGCGTCACTGACTTGAAAATGCACTTTCCCCTGTTCAAAAACCGGCTTAGCAAAAGGACAAAAATTAAGCCCGATTACAACCGTTTTTAGCCAAGCTTTCGTTTGACTAATAACTTTTTCATTTTGCATCATTATATACTTAGATTAAAGGCCAATTTCCAGCGCTTCCAGCTCTTCCTCATCATCAAACATCTCATCCATACCAGGAATAAGCAAGTCATCTGAAATATTTGCACCTTCAGTAATCTGATAATCACGCCACTGCAAATAAGAGGCACGCATAAATACATAGGGATCAACAGCTGCTTCATTAATAAAATTTAAAGACTGAGTAGCATTAGAACGAGCGTTAAAAATGCCTAATAATTGTATAGGCCAAACAGCATAATTGACTGGGCTGCAAAAAGCATCTACAACCTCTCCTGGAATCGTACGGTAAGCAGAAGGCCCTAACAAAGGAAGAACCAAATATTCGCCTCTAGGTACGCCCCAAACAGCCAAGGTCTGATCAAAGTCCTCTTCATGGTGTTCAATTTCGGCATAGCTAGCAACATCAATCAAACCACCAAAACCAAGCAAAGTATTAATCAAAAAGCGCTCAAAATCAATACCTGCCTGCTCTTCTTTACCTTGCAAACCATCATTAAGGATTGTTTTAGGTTCTTTTAAGTTAGAGAAAAAATTCCTTACTCCCGTTTCCAATAAATCCGGAAGAACCCACTGGTACCCAGTAACTAGCGGGGATGCTATATAGGTATCCACGCCATCATTAAAAGCATACATACTGCGATTCAAGTCTTCATGCGGATCTTGCTCATTAACTTCAACTATCTCACCTGAACTAGCGCAAGCCGTTAATAGCAAAATACCAACAATACCAATAAAGCGAAAAGCTAACCGACTATTCACACGCATTACACATAATTTTTATTGAGAGAATTTTTCGATTTTAGCAGAAATTTCAGTTATTAAAACATCAAAACCCGATTTCCGAATCACAGCAACATATTCAGAGCGCTTTAACGCCAAATCACTAACGCCATTTGTGATGATATTAATAATGCGCCAGTTCTCGCCCCTTTTTTTCAATAAGTAATCCATACTGACATCTTTATCATCCGGCAAGACTAAAAAAGTATGTACGTAAATCTGTACCGGAGATAACTGCTTCACCGACTCTATCTTGAAACTTTGCCCCGAAAAGTCATCAAAATAATGTGCATAAGAAGCAATACTTAAAGTGCTAAACTTCTGAATTAGCTCTTGTTTCTGCTCTTTCGTTAAGTTTTTCCATTCTTTACTGACTATAATTCGGGTGATCTTAGCTAAATCATGGGTTTTAATAACAGCTGGCTTTAATTGTTCAAAACGCTGCTCAAAGTTCAACTTATCACCTTGCTGCATAACATTTAACAGCTCAGCTTGAAACCCTTGAACAACTTGGCTAGCCACTTCGGTTTCATCGACCTCTGCAGCAACTAGCTGACTTAAAAAAAGCAAAAAAAACGCAGCTATCATTTTTGTTAATGACATCATAATAGTTCAACCTTTCTGATAAATACGACCTTTCCAGCGCGAACGCTCGCCCCGCCAATAACGGATAGCAGAAGTCCAGGTCATTAATAAATATAATCCAGCAATCACTGGCATACATAAAGCCCACGCTCGATTAAGCGCATAAAAACGTAAAGTAGGGAGATAAAGCCCCAACATAAGCACGACAGAAAATAACGAAAAAAACCACGCATTACCCGAAAAACACAACAAACCAATTAATGGCAACACATACATCAGCGTCATAATAAGAGTACAAGCCAACAATAAACTATTGGAATATAGCAGCTGAGTATAAGCAGTGCGCGCCACCATATCCCATATTTCAGTTAAAGAAACATAAGGTCGCTGACTGATCACACCATGAGTCAATCCGACCCAAGTTTTATAGCCTGCCTGTTTAATTTTCTTAGCCAGTGAGCAATCATCAATCACCGCACCTTTGATTGCAGCCATTCCCCCTATTGCCTGTAAAGCCGCAGTATCAACCAAAATACAACCGCCTGCCGCCGCTGCCATTTTGCTACTCGGCTTATTTGCCATGGCAAAAGGATAGAGCATTTTAAAAAAATAGATAAAGGCGGGCATTAGCATTTTCTCCCAAAAGCTATCCACTTTTAGAATTGCCATCAGTGAAACAAACTGTAAGTTTTCACTATGTCGCTTATTAATTAAACTCGCCAAAATACCGGGCATTAAGTGAATGTCCGCATCTAACAACAGAGTCAGCGGCGTTTTAACCACTTTCAAACCCTGTTCTTGCGCCCACAATTTCCCAGTCCAACCCTTAGGCAAAGTTTCAGAACGAATAATATCTAAGTTTGCCAAATCTTGATTTAATGCAATATCAGCCGTGCCGTCAGTCGATTGATCATCAACTAAAATAATGCGCAAGCCCTGTCCTTGCAATTTAAGTGCCTGTAAAGTGTCCACAATTACCGACGCTTCATCTCGCGCCGGTATGACGACAGTTACATCACTTAAATCAACAGCACCTTTCTCACCAGCTTCTAAAAACTCTCTAGTTCGCCAAGGCTGCCACGGCAATAAGGCAGTTACCAACCAAATAATTGCCGCTAATGCACTTAGATATTCACTCATACTAAAAAATTAAGCGTTGCCAGAGTCAACCGTGACAGGAATATCACTTAATGATGAACCTTTATAGCTTGGTGCCTCGACCATAGGCCCGTCAATTTTAGGGCCACGAATTGCTGCACCTAATGCCTTTAAGGGGTGAGCTAAAGTATCCGACACCGCCGTTGCCTCATAACCACAATGAGCCATACAACCTTCGCACTTGGCATTCTTTCCGGCACCATATTTGTCCCATGGCGTAGAATCCATCATCTCTTGAAAACTATCTACATAACCTTCATCAGATAATAAATAACACGGTTTTTGCCAACCAAAGACATTACGCGTCGGATTACCCCATGGCGTACAGTCATAATTTTGATTGCCCGCTAAATAATCCAAATACAGTGACGAGTGGTTTAATTTCCAACTTTTATTTTTTCCGATAGCAAAAATGCCACGGAATAATTCTTTAGCGGCATGACTAGAAATAAAAGAGTCTTGGTCAGGTGCATGCTCATAACTAAATCCCGGCGCAATAGTAATTCCTTCTACACCTAATTCAGTCGCATAATCTAAAAAGTCAGCGACTTCTTGCGGAGTTTCACCTTGAAACAAGGTACAGTTAATGGTGACGCGAAAGCCTTTCTTTAGTGCTAATTTAATTGCGTCAACGGCAATATCAAAAACACCATCTTGGCATACAGACGCATCGTGTCTTAGCTGATTACCATCTAAATGAATAGAAAAAGTTAAATACGGTGATGGCGTGTAATCATCAATTTTCTTTTTCAATAACAAAGCATTGGTACAAAGATAGATGAATTTTTTACGCTCAATAATCCCGGCAACAATTTCCGGCATTTCTTTATGAATTAAAGGCTCGCCCCCAGGAATAGACACCATAGGAGCGCCACATTCATCAACAGCTTGCAAACACTCTTCAACGGATAAGCGCTTATTTAAAATATCATCTGGATAATCAATCTTGCCACAACCAGAACACTCTAAATTACAGCGAAATAAAGGCTCAAGCATCAAAACTAAAGGATACTTATCGACTCCTTTGAATTTCTGCTTCATTAAATAAGTACCTACAGCAATTTGCTGCCTTAAAGGAACGCCCATGCAGTTTACTCCGAACTTTTTATAGATATATCAATTAAAGTTGCAAATATGCAACAAAAAAAGCAATTATCGAAACAATCCGTTGTAATGATTTAAATAACATCTTTACTTAGATCCATTATCAATTGCTAATAACTGATAAGCATACTATTTTTAAGCGACGAACACCAGTTAGCTGCTTTTATTTTTTAGCAAAGCAAAGCACATAAGTCGTGTAAAAAAAACAACAAAACAGCGTTAACTAGCGACATCAGCACGATAAAAAGGCAACGCATTTGCAAAAAAACAACAGACTTTGTATTTAACCTACATTCAGTCTATAATTTACATCTAATTTGATTTATTTTGCCGTTAACAATCAACCCCTATAGACTGTATGACTGACACCAAGATCTCTATTGATAATCCAGAATCGCTTTTAGCTGCTTCTGTCGATGAATTCCAGGCCATATTACTAGAAGGTGTTTCACGAACATTCGCACTCACTATTCCGCAATTACCTAAAGGTCTCTACGAAGCCGTTGCTAATGCCTATTTACTGTGCAGAATTGTTGATACCGTCGAAGATGAAGTCTCACTCACTGCAGAACAAAAAGAACAATTCCTTAGTCGCTTTATAGAAGTAGTACGAACAGGCAAAGAAGCTCAAGCCTTTGCTACCGACTTAGCACCACTACTGTCTGAGCAAACCATTCCAGCAGAACACATGCTGATCAAGGTGACTGCTCGCGTTATTGACATCACACATAGCTTTGCACCTAAGCAAGTTGAAGCTTTGCTTGGCTGCGTTGAAACCATGGCTAAAGGCATGCCAGCGTACCAAAGCATGGACTTACAGGGCGGCCTTGCGACCATGAAAGACATGGACGAGTACTGCTATTATGTGGCTGGCTGCGTTGGCGAAATGTTAGCCAAATTATTCTGCCATTACTCGCCAGAAATTAATAAACATCACGATCAGTTACTAGAGCTTTCCACATCGTTTGGTCAAGGCTTGCAAATGACCAATATCTTAAAAGATATTTGGGATGATGCGCAGCGCGGCGTTTGCTGGCTGCCACAAGATATTTTTACAGAAACAGGGTTTGATCTGAAAGACTTAAATACTGCGACTAGCACTAAAGAATTTCAGCTAGGTTTAGAACATTTAATCAGCATTGCTCAAGGTCATTTAAAGAATGCCTTAACCTATACTCTGCTTATTCCTAGCCATGAAACAGGCATGCGTAACTTTTGCCTGTGGGCATTAGGCATGGCGGTGCTTACATTGAATGAAATCAAAGCGCATTTAGACTTCAATGATTCTAATCAAGTCAAAATAACGCGCAAAAGCGTTAAAAGAACTATTTTGACCACCAAACTAATTGGTCGCAGCAATTTCTTACTGTCCTACGTGTTTAATGTCAAAAGCAAAACGCTTGTTTGCCAAGATTGGCAATATCAAGCGAAAAGCTAATTTATATAATGTTTACTGAAAATTACAACAACATGACCAACACTCGTACGATAGAGAGTGCCATAAAGAATGCACAAGACAAGCTTCTGTCTTTGCAGCACAAGGATGGCTATTGGATTTTTGAACTGGAAGCAGACTGCACGATCCCAGCAGAATACATCATGATGATGCATTACTTGGATGATATAGATGCAGAACTGCAAGCTAAACTTGCGAATTATTTGCGTGCTAATCAGGCTGACGACGGTAGTTATCCTTTATTCCGTGGCGGCGTTGGTAACATTAGTTGTAGTGTCAAAGTTTACTATGCTTTAAAAATGGCTGGCGACCAACCAGACCAAGCTCACATGACTCGCTTACGCGACTACATTCTCAGTCAAGGCGGCGCAGCAAAAGCAAACGTATTTACCCGTATCGCTCTCGCTATTTTTGAACAACTTCCTTGGCGCGGCGTACCGTTTATTCCTGTAGAAATCATGTTATTACCTAAATGGTTTCCTTTCCATATCGACAAGGTTTCTTACTGGTCAAGAACCGTTATGGTGCCGTTATTTATCCTCTGCACACTAGAAGCAAAGGCTAAAAACCCGCTTAATATTGATATTTTAGAGCTATTTATTACCCATCCCGACAAAGAGCAACATTACTTTGCCGAAAGAGGCCTACTCAATAAATTCTTTTTATTTTTAGATGCTCTCGGACGTAAATCAAGAATACTGATTACCGATAAAATGCATCGCCGTGCGGTTGATAAAGCACTCAATTGGTTTACCGAAAGATTAAATGGCGAAGATGGCTTGGGAGGGATTTTTCCCGCCATGGTCAATGCTTATGAAGCCATGCTATTACTTGGTATACCCGCAGATGACGAGCGAGTCATCACCGCTCGCAAAGCAATTGATAAACTTTTAGTCATCAAAGAAAACGAAGCTTATTGCCAGCCGTGCCTATCCCCTGTTTGGGATACTGGCTTAACCTTACTAGCCTTACAAGAAGCCGATTTAAAAAACTCTAAAGCACAAAGAGAACGCGCTTATGACTGGCTAAAAACTAAGCAACTATCTGACGAACCTGGTGACTGGCGCATACAACGCCCCAACTTAGAAGGCGGTGGCTGGGCTTTTCAATTTGAAAACCCTTACTTTCCTGATGTCGATGATACAGCTGTCATTGCCTTTGGTATGGCGACCTCTGGCTTGCCCGATATGGATGAATCTATTCATCGCGCAACCCGCTGGATAGTTGGCATGCAAGCCTCTAATGGCGGCTACGGCGCATTTGACGTAGATAACACCTATTACTATCTAAATGAAATCCCTTTTGCGGATCACGGCGCGTTATTAGACCCGCCAACTGTAGATGTTAGCGCCCGCTGCGTTATGCTCATGGCTAAAGCCTCACAAGACCATGAAGAATACTTACCTGCCTATCATCGCTGCATAAACTACATCCGTAGCGAACAAGAAGAGGACGGATCATGGTTTGGTCGCTGGGGCACCAATTATATTTACGGCGTCTGGTCAGTGCTTATGGCACTAGAACATACCAATATCCCTAAATCTGACCCGATGTACACCAAAGCGACTCACTGGCTAAAAAGCGTACAGCATGAAGATGGCGGCTGGGGCGAAGACAACCAAAGCTACGAAGATGAGAGTTTGCGCGGTCAATTCCATACTAGCACCGCCTTCCAAACCGCATGGGCGATTCTAGCCTTAATGGCCTCTGGTGAAACCGATACAAAAGAAGTAAAAGCTGGCGTCACCTATTTATTAAACAGCCAAACCGAAGGTGGCGTATGGGCAGATGAATGTCATACAGCACCAGGCTTTCCGCGCGTCTTTTATTTGAAATACCACGGCTATGATAAATTCTTTCCATTATGGGCCTTAGCGCGCTATAGAAACGAGCAAAATAAAACGTGATAACTGGCATTCTTGTTGCTTTACCTGAAGAACTTCGCACCCTGACAAAAACAAAAATAAAACAGGGTGAATGCGTTACTGTGGCTAAAAATACAATCATCACTCTATCAGGATCTGGCCCTGAAAATGCGCGTATTGCTGCACAAATATTGATAGATCAGGGCGCTAAACAATTAATCAGTTGGGGTTGTGCCGGAGCTCTAGCGCCACACCTAAAAGCAGGTGATCTAGTAATCCCAGAGTCTATAGGCACTCAAGACAACAACTTAATTGCTACGCATACGCAGTGGTCTAAAAAAATAATAGCAAACCTAGCAAGCAACATAAAATATTATACTGGCACACTTTTAGAAAGTGATTCAGTCGTCGCTTTAGCAGACACAAAAAACGAACTTCACCAATCAACCCACGCATTGGCTGTCGATATGGAAAGTGGCGCAGTAGCGCGCATTGCTCAACAAGCACAGATACCGTTCATCGCCTTACGCAGCATTGTCGACCCGGCTAACTTAGACTTACCGCTAGCGATAAATCATGCCGTGACAGAAACGGGATTAGTCTCTATCCCAAAACTACTACTTTATTTATGCGCTCACCCGAACGAAATTCCGCGCTTAATTAAATTAGGCTTAAATTTTAATGCCGCTAACAAAACACTCAAATACCTTGCCCATCAACTTCCACTTATAAGCCAAAATCAATGAGTCAAGATATGTCGCGTTCAGCAAAAATACTCGAATGGCAAGGTTGTCTTATTGTTCGTTATGCTTGGTTCATCGTTATTAGCGCCCTACTCATAAGCGGGCTAAGCCTTTATTATGTAAAAGATAATCTAGGCGTTAATAATAATTCAGCGGAAATGCTCTCGCCTGACTTGCCGTTTCAAAAAAACACCAAGCGTTTTGACGAGGCATTCCCTCAGGACTCTGACGCCATTATTTTTGTCGTCGAAGCGGCGACACCAGAAGAAACCGCTATTGCATCAAGTCAATTATTAAGTGCATTAGAAAGTAACAGAGAATTCTTCGAATCCAGCTATATTCCTGAAGATAATGCCTTTTTTCGCCAGCAAGCGTTAATGTATCTATCGCCTACTGATCTAGAAAAGTTAGCCTCTAATCTAACGGATGCTCAACCGTTTATTGGCTATCTTACGCAAAATTATAATTTAACGGGGCTGTTTGAAATTTTGACGCAGGCTTTAGAAAACCAAGATAGCGTTATCAGCCAAAGCCTACCCGCCCTACTCAACAGCATTAATCAGGCGATTATCGATACCGCTGCCAATACAAGCTATCATGTTTCTTGGCAAACAATTTTAAACCCTAACAACCTTGCCAATAAGACACGTCGCATCGTAATTGCCAAACCAAAACGAAATTTTCATTCCATGATGCCCGCTGCTGCTGCAGTTGAAAAAGCACGTGAAATCACGAGCCAACTCAGCACTGGTATGGCCAATCTTAAAATTGGCATTACTGGGGATGTCATTTTGCAGCATGAAGAACTAGAAAGCATTGGCGATGGCGCTATATTAAGCGGCATAGGCTCATTCATTCTTGTGCTACTTATTCTTTTCCGTTGTTTTCACTCTTTTAAACTGCTATTTGCAACACTAATTACTTTATTAATGGGGCTATCGCTAACCGCTGGATTTGCTGCGCTTGCCATCGGCCATTTAAATGTAATTTCTATTTCTTTCGCTGCACTTTATATTGGCCTAGGCGTTGATTTTGCGATCCATGTCAGCCTGCACTATCGCGATGGAATTGCACAAAAACTTAGTAACTGCGTTGCCATAAAAAAAGCGATTCATAGCGTAGGTTTTTCTCTATTTCTCTGCGCACTGACTACTGCGATTGCTTTTTTTGCCTTTGTGCCTACTGATTATAAAGGCGTTTCTGAGCTTGGATTAATCTCTGGTGTCAGTATGTTTATTGGTTTAGGCTTATCTTTAGTATTTTTGCCTGCACTATTAAGTCTATTACACTTAAAAAAAGCTCACACATTTGAAAACAGCAAGCAAGCTAGCTGGCTTAAAACTGCGCCTTTACGCCACAAAAAAACGATTCGTATTATCAGTATACTGCTTGGCGTTGCTTGCTTATTTGCTATCCCTTATATCACCTTTGACTCTAATCCAGTCAACATGCGTAACCCAGACTCTCCATCCGTTGTAGCCTTTAAAGACCTTCTTAAATCCACAACAGATTCGCCCTACGCACTTTATGCTTTAAGCAATAACGCAGAAGAATCGCGCACACTAGTGCAAAAATTAAAACGATTAACAACCGTCAACAGCACAATAACATTAGAAGACTTAGTCGCTACTGATCAAGAAGAAAAATTATTCCTGATTGAAGATTTAGCCATGATCTTAGGGCCGCAGTTAAGTCAGTTTGATGGCAACTTAACGCCCTCCGACACAGAAAAAGTACTCAGCAAATTTCAAAACACACTAAACACCGTACTTGCTGACAACCAATCGGGTATCGATGCTAAAATTTTAATTGCCCTTAACACCAGCATTGAACAATATAAAATTACCTTACAACAATCAGCCGACCCTGCACTGTTAAACAACGTATTAGATAACAGCATTTTAAGCCTGCTACCGCACACCATCAGCACTTTAAGTCAAAGCTTAGCCGCTTATGAGTTTGACATAGATAACTTGCCTGATTACATAAGCAGACAATGGTTAAGTCCTAATGGCATTTATCGCATCATGATATTACCTGAGCAAGACTTAAATATTCCGGCTCATTTAAAACAATTCGCCTTAGATGTACAAAGTATTGAACCTACTGCCGTTGGCTTGCCGGTTGGCGATTTAGCCTCTGGACAAGCCGTAGTCAATGCTTTTTTAATGGCCTTTAGCTGTTCATTTGTATTAATTACACTGTTATTATTATCTATACTAAAAAGCCTTTATAAAACCTTACTTGTCCTAGGCCCTCTAGTTTTAGCGTCTTTACTTACTTGTAGCGTCAATGTTTTACTTGGCATTCCGTTTAATTTTGCTAATATAATCGCCCTCCCCCTACTTTTAGGCATGGGAGTGGATAGCGGCATCCATATTATGCATTGCCTACACGAGCAACTTGAGGATAATCAGCACTTACTGCAAACCAGCACAGCTCGCGGCGTTATGTTTAGCTCTATCACCACCATGAGCAGCTTTATTAGTTTAGCTTTAATTCCTCATTTTGGCATAGCTAGCATGGGGATCACCTTAGCCGTCGGCATTAGTTTTACCTTACTTTGTACCTTGGTCGTACTGCCTGCATTTAGCAACAAAACCATTACTCTTTAACACTGAAATTCGAAGATAGCCATGTCCTTTAGTATTGCTGAACTTTTTACTCAACATAACCAAGAAAAATTTGAGCTGCATGAAAAATACCTGAACAATCAGATGGTTCGGGTATTGCAGACGATTGGTTATGATCGCACCTACACGAAAGCGACCGGGCAATATTTGTACGATCAAGACAATCAAGAATATTTAGATTGCCTCAGTGGCTTTGGCGTCTTTGCAGTAGGTCGTAATCATCCTACTGTGATCAGTGCATTACAAGAGACCTTGACATTAGAGCTACCTAATTTGGTACAGATGGATGTTTCTTTGCTAAGTGGTTTATTAGCTAAAAAGATTCTCGAGACCACCCCAGATAATCTAAGCAAGATGTTTTTCTGTAATTCAGGGACCGAATCTGTAGAAGCCGCGATTAAATTTGCACGCTACACCACAAAACGCGAAAAAATCGTTTATTGTGATCATGGCTATCACGGCCTAACAATGGGATCTTTATCCTTGGTAAGCGAAGAGGTCTTCCGTGAAGGCTTTGGTCCTTTTTTACCTGGCTGCAGCTCCGTTCCGTTTAATAATCTTGAAGCATTAGAAAGCGCCCTCAGCAATAAAGATGTCGCCGCGTTTATTGTTGAGCCTATACAAGGCAAAGGCGTTAATATTCCTGACGATAACTACTTGCCAGAAGTTGAGCGCTTATGTAAAAAATACGGCACTTTATTTGTTGCTGATGAAGTACAAACAGGTATCGGACGTACCGGAAAATTTTGGGCAATCGATCACTGGGGCGTTAAGCCCGATATGATATGCATGGCAAAAGCCTTATCCGGTGGCTTTGTACCCGTTGGTGGCGTTGCCATGACCAGTAAAATTATGGATACTGTATTCAACCGTATGGATAGAGCAGTAGTACATGGTTCTACCTTCTCAAAAAACAATATGGCAATGGCCGCAGGCTTGGCTACACTTCAAGTTATGGAAGATGAGAAGTTAGTCGAAAATTGTGCACGAGTCGGCACCGACATCATTAGCGGCATCAATGCTATGAGTCCGAAATATGAATTTCTAAAAGAAGCCCGTGGCAAAGGCTTAATGGTTGCTATTGAATTTCAAGCACCAAAAAGTTTAAAACTGAAGGCGGCATGGGCAGCCCTTGAAGCAGCTAATAAAGGATTATTCTGCCAGATGGTCACCATTCCTTTATTTAAGGAACATCATTTACTCACGCAAGTGGCTGGACACGGAATGAACGTAGTCAAATTATTACCGCCACTTAATTTAACTAATAAGGATCGCGACTGGATTGTAAATTCATTCGAACACGCCATTGCTGACACTCACAAAGTCCCTGGCTCAATTTGGACACTAGGTAAAAATCTAGCCAGCCATGCACTTAAAGCAAAAAAAGAGGCATAAGGAACGCACATTATGAATATTGAAGAAAACTACCCACTGTTAAATACCATCAACCTACCGGAAGATGTGCGCCAACTACCTAAAGAACAATTAAAGCCTTTAGCTAAAGAGCTACGTGAATTTTTAACTCACTCGGTCAGCTTGTCTGGAGGTCATTTCTCTGCAGGCTTAGGCACCGTTGAACTAACCGTCGCTTTGCATTATGTCTACAACACACCTAAAGACCAATTGGTTTGGGATGTAGGTCATCAAGCTTACCCGCATAAAATTCTGACTGGCCGTAAAGAACGCATGACAACCATCCGTACTAAAGACGGTGTTTCTGCATTCCCTAAACGCAAAGAAAGCGAATACGATGCTTTTGGCGTGGGTCATTCTAGCACGTCTATTAGTGCCGCCTTAGGCATGGCGATTGCTGCCGAATCCAAAGGCGACGACAACCGTATGGTTGCCATTATTGGCGATGGCAGCATTACAGGCGGCATGGCTTTTGAAGCCATGAACCATGCAGGCGCTATCGATGCGAATTTATTAGTTATTCTTAACGACAACGATATGGCGATCTCGCCCAATGTCGGTGCCATGAATAACTATTTCACCAAAGTCATCTCTAGCAGACTGTACTCCACAATACGCGAAGAAAGCAAAAGAGTACTAAGTAGCTTACCTTCCGTCTGGGAGCTTGCACGTAAAACTGAAGAACATGTAAAAGGCATGGTTGTTCCTGGCACTTTATTTGAAGAGCTAGGCTTTAACTATATTGGCCCTATTGATGGCCATGACCTTGATATGTTGGTACCTACTTTAGAAAAACTCAGAGAGCTTTCTGGCCCAGTTTTTTTACATATTGTAACCAAAAAAGGTAAAGGCTATGCACCCGCAGAAAAAGATCCTTTAGCCTATCACGGTGTCCCAGCTTTTGACCGCACTAAAGACTCATTGCCTAAATCCACACCCTCACCTCACCCGACTTATACTCAAGTATTTGGACGCTGGTTATGTGATATGGCAGAAAAAGATGAGCGCCTACTAGCAATCACACCTGCTATGCGTGAAGGTTCAGGCATGGTGGAATACTCGGAACGTTTTCCAAAACGCTATTTCGATGTCGCTATTGCCGAACAACATGCGGTTACTTTAGCCGCCGGTCAAGCCTGCCAAGGCGCAAAACCAGTTGTTGCCATTTATTCAACATTTTTACAGCGTGCCTACGATCAACTCGTGCATGATGTTGCCATTCAAAATTTGGATGTACTATTTGCCATTGACCGCGCCGGTTTAGTGGGGCCTGATGGCCCAACGCATGCAGGTAGTTTTGATTACAGCTTCTTACGTTGCATACCTAATATGCTTATCATGGCACCGGCTGATGAAAATGAATGCCGTCAAATGTTGAGCACAGGCTATCAATATGAAGGTCCTGCATCAGTTCGCTACCCTCGTGGAAAAGGCCCAGGCACAGTCGTTAATACCAATTTAGATACCTTAGAAATTGGTAAAGCTGAGACTCGCCATCAAGGTGGACGCATTGCTATCCTTGCTTGGGGCAGCATGGTAACTCCAGGGCTTGAAGCTGGAAAACAACTGGGGGCAACCGTGGTTAATATGCGCTTTATTAAGCCTATTGATGAAGACATGATTTTAGCAATGGCTAAAACGCATGACGTCCTTGTCACTATTGAAGAGAATGTTCTTGCTGGTGGTGCTGGTAGTGCCGTTAATGAGTTTTTACAGGCACAACGCATTCTTATGCCAGTATTGAATATTGCTCTACCTGATGCTTATGTTGAGCAAGGCACACGCGAAGAATTATTAACAGAATGCGGTTTAGATACTCAAGGTATTGTTACTAGTATCGAAGCATTCTGCGCATAACAACAACCTTACGTGGGCTTAGCTTAATGGCTACGCACTTAAGACGGGACAGCTGATAACTCGTAGGGCGGACTTCAGTCCGCCATTGCTAAAAAAGCGGACTGAAGTCCGCCCTACAAATAAAGTGAACGTCCCGTTTTAAGTTCGTAGCCAGCTTATACCAATCCCAATATATTTGCACTTAAACTCATATACCCAAGAAAAACCGTCATTCCTGCATGCTTTTAGCAGGAATCTATAGTGTGCGCATGGATTCCCGATTAAAGACTTCGGGAATGACGGCCATTACAGTAATTATTTATTGGGATTGGTATTAATAAGCCGAACCCAAGCAACCTTCCACACTTAGATAAAAAAAACCG
This sequence comes from uncultured Gammaproteobacteria bacterium, assembly GCA_965372825.1. Lineage (GTDB taxonomy): Bacteria > Pseudomonadota > Gammaproteobacteria > Methylococcales > Methylomonadaceae > Methyloprofundus. Next base: position 19,800 of record CBDVDU010000013.1, read on the forward strand.
TGTTATCTATAAAAGTTTTTGTCGCTCTCTGCCTTACTTTTTTCCCGCTACTGAGTTTTGCCCACGGCTCAATTGATCCTAGGCAATCTATTTGGTCGGCATGGATTTATACACCGGATGTGGCGATTCCTATGCTACTCACTGTCGTCGTTTATTTTCGCGGTCGAGCTAAAAGACGCGAAATAGGCCGCCCAGTGAGCACAGGGCAAACTATAACCTTTTTACTCGGCATGCTCTGCTTTGTCATTGCCTTACAATCTCCGCTAGAGCCACTTTCAGAGCACTTTCTATTTTTTCATCAAATTGAACATTTACTGATGCGCGGCTTAGGGCCTTTGCTATTGATATTAAGCATGCCACTTGCCCCCTTATTGCAGGGACTGCCTAAAACAGTGCGACATCGCATTCTTACACCAATTATTAGAAATAAAACCATACAGTGGCTCTATCAATTTTTTGGACATCCAATTATTGCTTCTGTACTTTTTATTGTGACTTTATTAATTTGGCAGATACCTAGCCTGCATAATCAAGCGCTAGCAGATCAATCACTGCACAATACCATGCACACCACGATGATTATTACCGGCTTCTTTTTCTGGTGGTTAATTTGTGATCCAAGACAAAAATCAGCACGCGTCTCTTTTGGAGTGCGCATCATTATTTTATGGCTAGTGACCATTCCCAATACCATTATTGGTGCGATCATTACCTTAAAAAAAGACCCTATTTATACGGCTTATGATGTACTAAACGGACGTTTAGATATTGAGATAATGCTTGACCAGCAACTCGGCGGCATTATCGTCTGGGGGCCTGGCGGCATGATGGGCTTGATTGGTACAGCGGTGGTATTTTTCTTGTGGACAAGAAAGGATAAAAAAGTTCGTTATGCTCCGTGAAAATGGGTACGTCCACCGAGGACTAGGCACTCAGCAAAATGTTGGGTTACGATAAGATGTAACCCAACCTACGTGACTAACACAAAAAATTCGAGATACAGAAAGTCTAGTTGCTCAGCTATCATCGCAAGAGCAACAACAATTTTTAGTTAAACTTAGTAACAATGAGGCTAATTTATCCACCGTTTTAAATCAGCGTTTAGATGCATTAAATCAACCAGCATCCACTACTACAAGCGCTAAGACAGAAGTAAGATCCTTGCAAGAATTAACTAAAACCGCCAAGAATTTAACAATAAAAGCAAAGCAAGAACAACAGGAACAAGCAAAAAAAGACCACGAAAACCAGTTAAAACTCCTTCTAGGTCAGCAAGAAATGATGTGGCAGGAGGCTGATGATTTCATTGGACAAAAAAATGCCTCAGCTTACGATAAAGCACTCAAGCATTTAATCACGTTACGCGACC
>CBDVDU010000014.1:0-20941 GCA_965372825.1 uncultured Gammaproteobacteria bacterium
TAACAAAAGTTCCGGAAATTTTGGCTTTAAACGCCGATAAGCCTGTAAAAAAATCTCATCCTCTCCTGCATGAGTACTACCCACAACAAATACTTGGCGATTCGGAAATAATTCCTGTTTTACTTGTGTCATATTAACTCTAAGCGCTTCAGCAATAGGCATATCAAGCTTAATATTACCTGAGACAGTAATTTTTTCAGCTAACACGCCAATCTCCTGATAACGGCGAGCATCCACTTCGGTTTGCACTGCAACACCAGAAATCCCTGCAAAAATTTTAGCCAAAAAACTCTTTAATTTAAGGTAGCCCTTACTCGACTTTTCCGTTAACCGCGCATTAACAATAAACAAAGGGACATCATGTTGTTTACATTTAGCAAATAAAACAGGCCAAATTTCAGTCTCCATAATAATCGCAACCTTAGGCTGAAAATGCTTAATAAATCGCTCTACAGCCCCCGGCATATCATAGGGTAAATAAACATGCTCCACCTGATCGCCCTGTAACGCACGCACGCGATCATAACCAGGCTCTGTACCTGTGGTTACTAAAACTTTATAAGGATAATTTTTGCGTAAATATTCGATTAATACATGGGCAGCTTCCACCTCACCTAATGAGGCTGCATGCAACCAAATAACTTGTTGCGCATGCTTTTGCTTATAAAAACCCAAGGCTTCATTACAGCGCGCATTAAAGCTCTGCCACTTTAAACCTTTAAAATAGCGAAACACCAATAACAAGGGCAATAGCAGATAAAATAAAGCGACATAAAAATAATACATAACTCGACTATCCACAAGTAGTGACTAATTAAAATACTAGAGAATTTGTCGCTACGAGCGACTAGAGAACAGTATAATCAGAACGATATACTGAAAAAAGAATCAATAAAACCGTATTAAGCTACGGCAAACTTAGTGTTACCGGTGAAGCTATAAATAGTCACACCGGTAAACCTTAAAGCCTAATTACTTAAGCTTCTTCAGCAACAACCTGAACATTGACGGTTGCAGTTACATCAGCATGAAGATTAACATCTATCTCATAGCTGCCAACTTGACGAATGATACCTGTAGGTAATCGTACTTCGCTTTTGTCAACTGCTGCGCCAGCTGCTGTCATTGCATCAGCAATATCAAGCGTACCAACAGAACCAAATAATTTACCTTCGTCGCCAGCTTTATGAGCAATAACAACTTCGATTTTACCTAGTGCAGTCGCTCTAGTTTGAGCAGCAGCTAGTTTGTCAGCAGCAGCTTTTTCAAGTTCTGCTCTACGCGTTTCAAATTCAGCAATTTTCTTTGCTGTTGCCATAACTGCTTTTAATTGTGGAATAAGGAAATTTCTAGCATATCCAGATTTCACATTTACTTTATCACCTAGATTACCTAAGTTTACAACTTTCTCAAGAAGGATAACTTCCATCTTATAATCCTCATAATTTATCGGTATACCGATTCCACCGCATACTTAAATGCTTGATGGGGGTTTTATATTTTTTCGTAAATTCAACCAAGTATCACTGAGACCAATAATCGCGACCGGCACAACTAGGTGTGGCACAACAAATATCAACATATAAAAAATCGGTAACAAAAAGCGCTTTGCTTTTGTTGCTGATATTAATGCATGGACAATAGCCGTACCAATAAAGGCATACAACATAAATAAAATAATACCTATGTTCCAAGCTATCTCAGAAATCACACCGCCAGCCACTACAGCGACAATAAATACACAGACTGTCGTTATAGTAAATCGCGAAGGCATGCGCAAAGCAAGATACTCTACACCAAAGCCGCCCGGGTTATATAGGTTTGCTTGCCACCAGCGCGCTAACAACAAACCTAATAACAAGCCAGTTACTGAGCCTGTTGCAAGAATACCAGTCATATATTTAGCGAGCATGGCAATTGTTTGCTTAACTTGCTCTATAGGTGCATCTGATGCTTGCATCATAGGCTCAATCATTATGTTCAAAATTGCCTGCCAATAAACAGCAGGATCTTGAGCAAACAAGTAAAAACCTATAATAGCTAATGCACCCAATACTGAGGAAATTTCAATTGCCAGAGACAAATGACGCCCTTCACGTAGCACTATAGAAAGCAACCAAACAGGCAACCACAAAATAAGCGCATAACCAAAGGCAAATTGATAATTACCTAAAACTATAATGCCTAAAATAGCAGCGGCTACACACGCACTTAATAAGACTAGTAACCCTTCATACCATCCACGACGCAATGTCACCAGTGCTACCGTGGCTGAACTTACAATACTGACAGGCGGCATAAGTAAAGATAGCAGCGCTAAAGAAGATGCAACAGCCATAGCCTGCATTCTTCCTTTCATAATATAACTGGCTAAAAATTTCACTAATGCCGACCTTAATTTAATTAATCGTGCGCATCACAAAAAGGTACCAAAGCAATATAACGTGCGCGTTTAATAGCAGTTGTTAATTGTCTTTGATGTTTTGCACTTGTGCCAGTAATACGGCTTGGTACAATTTTACCTGTTTCAGTTACGAATTCATTTAGCATCTCGATGTTTTTATAATCGATTGCATTTGCTTCACCTGGTGTACCAAAAGCAAATTGCTTTTTGCGTCTCATTTGACGTGCCATGAGCTATCCCCTATGTATTTGTTTAATTATTCAGAACCAGATTTAGCATCAGAAACTACTTCTTCTTTTGCAGTTTCTTTTACTGGTGCTTCTTCTTTTGCTGGTGCAGTTTCTTTTGCAGCTACTGGTTTTTCAGTAGATGTAGTTTGCGCAGCAGCCTCAGTTGCAATCACTGATGCCTCTGTCATTGCAGTTTTTCTTGCTAAAGTCATGCTACGTAGTACAGCATCATTAAAACGAAAACTACTTTCCAACTCTGCAAGAGTTGCTTGATCACACTCAATATTCATTAACACATAGTGTGCTTTTTGAAGTTTCTTAATTGGATACGCAAGATGTCTACGACCCCAATCTTCAAGACGGTGAATAGCTCCTGATGCGCCTTCAATAGTTGCACGATAACGATCTATCATTGCAGGTACTTGAGAGCTTTGATCAGGATGAACTAAAAAGACAATTTCATAATGTCGCATAATTTTCCTTTCGGGTTATAGCCTTCTACCAAGATTTGATAGTAAGACAAGGAGGGCGTTGAAACCCCATTAAAAAGCCGCCCATTATATTGCATATTTAACTTATTGCAAAGTAATTTCACTTTTATAAAGTTACTAAGAAAGCACAAAACAATCTTATTTCCGCATAATAACTAGACTATTTTGCGAGCAAGCTATCAGGTAGAATAGCGCTAATTACTAGCTTTTGAGATTTTCTTGCACATGAAAAAAATTGAACTTCTATCCCCAGCAGGCACCTTAAAAAACATGCGTTATGCTTTTGCTTATGGTGCCGATGCCGTTTATGCAGGGCAACCACGCTACAGCCTACGTGTACGCAATAATGACTTTCTTGATGAAAATCTCGCCAAAGGCATTAATGAAGCGCATGCCTTGGGAAAAAAGTTCTTTTTAGCAGCTAATGTTATCCCACATAACACTAAAGTTAAAACTTTTATCAAAGATATTGCGCCTATTGTTGCCATGCAACCTGACGCACTGATTATGGCAGATCCCGGCTTAATTATGATGGCAAGGGAACAATGGCCAGATATGCCAATACATTTATCAGTGCAAGCAAATACCGTTAATTTTGCCGCCGTTAAATTTTGGCAAAAAATGGGCGTAGAACGCATCATCCTATCGCGCGAACTTTCTTTAGATGAAATCGCTGAAATACGCCAAGAATGCCCTGATATAGAACTCGAAGTATTTGTTCATGGCGCATTATGTATTGCTTACTCGGGGCGTTGCTTATTATCTGGTTATTTTAATCATCGCGACCCTAACCAAGGAACATGCACCAATTCCTGTCGCTGGAAATACGACACTAAACCCGCCCATGAAAACGCCGAAGGTGACTTTGTATTAGAGGGTGGTGCAATTTCTATGGACGATCTAAATACCAGCACAGCTAACTGCGGTGGAGCGGAGCGTCACCCTCTAGCTGACGAAGTCTATTTCTTAGAAGAAGAAGGTCGCCCCGGCGAACTGATGCCGGTCATGGAAGATGAGCACGGTACTTATATAATGAACTCCAAAGACTTACGCGCGATAGAACACGTACAGCGACTTGTTGAGATTGGCGTCGAGAGCTTAAAAATTGAAGGCCGCACCAAGTCACATTATTATGTGGCTAGAACCGCACAAACCTACAAACAAGCGATTAATGACGCTTTAGCTGGCAAAGCCTTTCAACCTGAGCTGATTGGTGTTTTAGAAAATCTCGCTAATCGCGGCTATACAGACGGCTTTTATCAACGCCATCATACTCACGAACAGCAAAATTACATCACCGGCTACTCCAAAAGCCACCAACAACAGTTCTGCGGAGAAATAAGGAACTACGACGAAAGCACCGGTATGGCTGAAATTTTAGTTAAAAATAAATTCTCCGTCGGCGATAAACTCGAGTTTATACACCCCGATGGAAATCATGATATTATCGTGGAACGCATGGAGGACATGCACGGACATGAAATGCAGGAAGCATCAGGTGGCGGCTATGAAGTCAAAATCCCCCTACCCAGCTGCACTAATAAACTCGGCCTATTGGCTCGCTATTTTAAATAAAGAGGAAATCTTATGAAACCTAATGTTGGCGGAATTGATAAAATCATTAGAATTATTGCAGGTCTTGGCATTATTGCTGTAGGCGCTTACTTTCAATCTTGGTGGGGAGCTGCAGGCATTATCCCTCTAGCAACCGCCTTAATTAATTGGTGCCCTGCTTACCTACCTTTTGGCTGGTCAAGCTGTAAAATCAAAGAAGCCGAATAAGTTTAATCCTGCCATCAAAAATCGACCGCCCACTTAATCTAGGTAACTTTATAAGCATAGAGGAAGCAAAGAAAATACTCTTTTATACAGCCTCCATGCTTAACATATAAAGCCACCTAGACTTTGACAAAAAATTAAAAGCCTTAACAACAATTTAAAAATTATGAAAATTGAACTTGCTAACCCTCGTGGATTTTGTGCCGGTGTAGACCGCGCTATTGAAATCGTAGACCGTGCCATCGAAGCCTTTGGCGCACCTATTTATGTCCGCCACGAAGTAGTACATAATCGTACGGTGGTTGAAGGCCTAAGAGACAAAGGCGCTATTTTTATCGAAGAATTAAGTGATGTCCCTGAAGGCTCTTATCTTATTTTCAGCGCACACGGTGTCTCTAAAAAAGTACAAAAAGAAGCAGTAGAAAGAAATTTAACTGTTTTTGACGCGACCTGCCCTTTAGTGACTAAAGTACATATCCAAGTAGCTAAACACGCCAAAGCAGATAGAGAGGTTTTTCTTATTGGACATGCCGGCCACCCTGAAGTTGAAGGCACTATGGGGCAGTACGAAAAATGCACAGAAAATGGCGCTATCTACCTTGTAGAAAACCCTGAAGATGTTAAAACGGTTAAAGTAAATAATCCAGAAAATTTAGCTTATGTAACACAAACTACACTTTCCATGACTGACACACAAATCATGGTTGACGCATTACACGAGCACTTCCCTTCGATTCAAGAACAAAAGAAAGATGACATTTGCTATGCCACACAAAACCGTCAAGATGCTGTGCATGACCTTGCCGAGACGTCTGATATTATCTTGGTTGTTGGCTCAACTAACAGCTCTAACTCAAACCGTTTAAGAGAAATTGCCGAGCAACTAGGCAAACCAGCCTACCTAATTGATACCGCTCAAGACATGCAAGAAGAATGGTTTGCTGGCGCTGATGTCGTAGGCGTAACAGCTGGAGCATCTGCACCTGAAGTATTAGTCCAAGAAGTAATCAAACAACTGCAAGCTTGGGGTGGAGAAACAGCAGTAGAAAACTCAGGTATTGAAGAAAAAGTGGTATTTACCTTACCCAAAGAACTAAAGCTACATATGGATAATCGTTAATTAAAGTCCAAGCAAAGCGCTACAAGCAATTTATAGCGCCTTACTGCATTATACCAACCCTAACTTAAACTCATATAACCAAGAGAAACCGTCATTCCTGCATGCTTTTAGCAGGAATCTATTATAGTGTATGCATGGATTCCCGATTGAAGATTTCGGGAATGACGGCTATTACAATGATTATTTATGAGGATTGGTATTAGTCAGCTGCCATTAGCTTAAGAAATTCACTTTCAGAGATAATATCTTTATTACTCTCGACTCTATCCAAATAAACCAAGCCCTCCAAATGGTCGTATTCGTGCTGAAAAACACGCGCAATAAAACCTTCGAATTTTTGATTCACAGCATCGCCAAGCGCATTAATATAATTGACATTAATGAGCGTATATCTAGGCACTTTTGCTCGGATGCCCGGAATACTCAAACAACCCTCCCAATCTTTTTCCTGCTCATCACTTAAGCACTCAAAACTTGGGTTAATCATTAATGTCGGCTCCATTTCCGGTGCATACGGGTAACGCTCTGAAGGCCTCGAAGCTATAATCATCATTCGCCAAGAGGCTGAAATCTGAGGTGCCGCCAAGCCCACGCCACTCGTACTCGCCAGACTAACAAATAGATCATCAATCACTTTCTGTATTTCTGGCGCAGAAATATCCTGCACTTCTTGCGCACGCAAACGTAAAACTTCCGCACCTAACTGAGCAATTTCCTTTGCTTCACTCATGCAGAAAACTCCACTTCATAGCCGGTAAATTTACGAATATTGATCACACCGGTATCTAATAATAAATACTGCCCTTTAATACCCTGCAAAATCCCTTCTACCTCGGCCACTTTATCAAAATTAAACGATTTCACTTTTTCTGGATATTGCATTGCTGGATATTGAATATCTACAGGCCGCTCATCAGGCAATAGTTCAAACGCCTGCGCACCAAATTTTTCTGTTATCGCTGCTAGCGGCTCTTGGCACAATGACAGCAGTTCATCACGTTTGGCCAATAAATCTACAGGCTCTTGCAAATTCTTTAACATCCGCTGCCAACTGGTCTTATCACTGACATGCTCCGCAATCGCCACCTCAAGTAACCCAGAAATATACCGCGACTGTGCTTTTAAAATAGGTAAGGCTTGCACCGCTCCCTGATCAATCCAGCGCGTTGGCACTTGCGTATGTCGAGTAATACCCACTTTAACGCCCGATGAATTGGCCAAATACACATAATGCGGCTGAAAACAAAACTCTTCACCCCACGAAGGCTCTCTGCAAGTCCCCTCTGCATAATGGCACGTCTCTGGCTTCATAATACACATATCGCATTGCGCCAAGGAAATAAAACAGGGATAACAAAAACCTTGATTAAACGCTTTCTTAATGGAGCGCTGACAGTGCACACAAGTAATATTACCTGTGTAGCTCAGCTTTATATTTTTACCGATAAAAGGATTTAATTCGATTAACTGCTCACCTAGCGGTAACTGATATTTAACCGGCGACTGCAATTCAGTTGTCATTTTTCGCAACGTACCTAGCACTTCAACTCTCCAAAACTTCAATAATTTCACAACAATTAGCGCTCAAAGTATAAAGAATATGGGTATAATTACATAGTTATTAATTCCCCAACATAAGAGAAATCGCATGTCATTTACAAATGTTAAACCAGGCAAAGATGTTCCTAGTGACATCAATGTTATTATTGAAATCCCTGCATACAGCGATCCCGTTAAATATGAAGTCGATAAAGATACGGGCGCTTTAACAGTAGACCGTTTTATGGGCACAGCGATGCAATACCCTGCAAACTATGGTTATGTGCCGCATACTTTATCGGATGATGGTGACCCAGTTGATGTATTAGTTATCACGCCACACCCAATTTTAAGTGGTAGTGTTATTCGTTGTCGTCCGGTTGGCGTTTTAAAAATGTCTGACGAAGCGGGCGAAGATGCAAAAATCTTAGCTGTGCCGGTACAAAAGTTAACTCAGTACTACAATAAAATTGAAACTTACTTAGACTTCCCTGAAGCGGATTTAGATAAAATCTCGCATTTCTTTGAGCATTACAAAGATTTAGAAAAAGGCAAATGGGTTAAAGTTGAAGGCTGGGAAGGCATTGAGTCTGCTGAAGCTGAAATAATCTCAAGTATTGATCGTTATAATAATACGGCTAAAAAACCTGCATTCTAAGACCCAATACAAATACTGCAAAAAACTTTAGCCTCGATTAGACTAAAACTAAGCGCGGCTAAAGCTTCTACGACAAATAACCATCAGTATTCTTCGCTACCCAGCGACTTTGATCGTCAGCTAATATCTCTTTCTTCCAGAAAGGCACTTTAGACTTCAAAGCTTCCATAATAAAACGGCTCGCATCAAAAGCAACACCCCTGTGTACCGACCAAACAGCCACTAAAACTAAAACATCATCAGGAAAAACATCTCCGACACGATGAATGACTAAAGAATCCAATAAAGCCCACTGCTGCTCAGCCTCTTGCACCACTGCTAACAATTGCTTTTCGGTCATGCCAGGATAATGCTCTAGAGTCATACCTTTAACTAGCTCGCCCTCATTAAAATCACGCATAGTACCGACAAAAATATTAGTCGCGCCATACTTCCCTGATAAAGCTTGCTGTTTTTTTTGATAAGCCTGTACTTCAGCAAAGGGATCAAATTCCTCAGGTACAATTTTAATCATATTGCCCGCCTGTCACTGGTGGAAAAAAAGCCACCTCATCACCATCCGAAACGACACAATCTAAGGCCACATATTCCATATTAAGCGCCGCTAATATATTATCCGGCATCACTTTTGATTCCGTTGCCTTTACCCAAACATCTGTAACACTTAGAGCTTGATCAAACTCCAGCATATCTTCAGCTCGCCCTAATAATTCTTTTAAACTCGCAAAATAACGTACTTTTATCGACACAGTCATTCACTCAATCAGTAAAACAATAGATAATATAGAAATACTTTTATATATGCCATTTCTATATCATGACAAAACTTACTCATTTCAATCAATCCGGCGAAGCCCATATGGTTGACGTTGGTCAAAAAGCCATCACCCAACGTACGGCTATCACAAGCGGCTATATCGAAATGTTGCCCAGTACCTTAGCATTAATTCAAAGTGGCGAACATAAAAAAGGCGATGTACTCTCCATCGCACGCATCGCTGGCATTATGGCCAGTAAAAGAACTGCAGATCTCATTCCACTCTGCCACCCACTACCCATTACCCATGTCGAAGTCACTTTTGATACTGACACAGAAAACAATCGAGTTCACTGCCATACTACCGTAAAAACCAACGGTCAAACAGGCGTAGAGATGGAAGCGCTCACCGCCACGCAAATCGCCTTGCTAACTATTTACGATATGTGTAAAGCCGTAGATCGCGGTATGTGCATTCAAAACGTACGCTTGGAAGAAAAATCAGGCGGTAAATCTGGGCAATGGCAACGTAGCACGCCTGCATAATCAGGTGAATTATTTTACCGATGCTACATTAGGCGCCATACAGCTTTTATTACAGTTCAACCCCGAAGTGTATTTGATTGTTTGGACTTCGCTTAAAATAGCGCTAATAGCCACAACACTCGCAGCCATATTGGCTATTCCTACGGGCATTTATATTGCTATTAACGAGTTTATTGGCAAGCGCTTATTATTACAGTTACTCAATACACTCATGGCCATGCCGACCGTGATGATTGGCTTGATTTTCTATGGCTTACTGAGTCGCAGAGGACTGCTTGGTGATTACGGTCTACTGTACACCGAAACAGCCGTGATATTAGGCGAAGCCAGCTTAATAGTACCTATCATTATTAATATGACCGTTGTCGCTGTACAGTCAGCAGATAACCGGCTTCTACCTACACTAAAGTCCCTAGGAGCCAAGCAGGCGCAATTAGTGTTACCTTTATTAACTGAGTTACGTTACGTCATTCTCGCCGCAATCATTACCGGTTTTGGCCGCGCTATCGGTGAAGTAGGAGCAGCAATGATGCTAGGTGGAAATATTCACGGCGTTACGCGCACCATGACCACCGCAATTGCATTAGAAACCAGTAAAGGTGATTTTGTGCTTGGTTTAGCGCTCGGTATCGTCTTATTAAGTGTAGCCTTTACTGTTAATTTTATACTACAACAACTAACGCCAGAAAATAGCGACTAACTCTTACCTAATTCGGCGATAAACTTAAGACGGGGCACCTAAAAAATCGTAGGGCGGACTTCAGTCCGCTATTGCTAAAAAAGCGGACTGAAGTCTGCCCTACTGCATCATTCCCGTATTAAGTACGTAGCCCCTCATTCTTTATAACGCATACACCCAAAATTAATATGCCTAATTCAAAAACCTATCTCACCGTACCTTACGCAGAAAAAGATGCTGCAAAAGCGCTAGGCGCAAAATGGGATGCCGCAAAAAAGAAGTGGTATGCCCCTGCAAGCGCTGATTTAAGTGATTTTTCTAAGTGGCAAACAGAAGCGTCAAGCCATTCAGCTAAAACCACGAAGCCGAAAAAACCTGCCTCAGTCAATAAAGCTTCAACCGGTACAGTGACGCACGCAAAAGATAAAGAATTTATTGCCTACAATGGCGAACAGCCACCTTGGATTTAATGCTAATACCTAAAAACCAATGAGTACACTAAAATACTTAAGCGGCTACCCTGCTCCCGTAAAGGAGCAAGTACAAACGCTAATTAGCAATAACACGCTAGCCGAGTTCCTGCTAAAAAAATATCCTGTTGCTCATGAAGTCAGAAGCGATAAAGCACTGTACGCCTATGTTATGAGTTTAAAAAACCAATTTATTCGCAAATCTGACCCACTAAGTAAAGTGATTTACGATGATAAGCTTGATGTATTACATCAAGCATTAGGCCTGCATTCCTTTGTTTCTAGAGTTCAAGGCGGTAAATTAAAAGCAAAAAATGAAATTCGCATAGGCTCCGTTTTTAAAAAAGTACCTATAGAATTTTTAAAAATGATCACCGTCCATGAGTTAGCCCATATAAAAGAAAAGCAGCACAATAAGGCTTTCTATAAATTATGCCAGCATATGGAACCCGATTATCACCAATTAGAATTTGATATGCGCCTATACCTAACTCACTTAGATATTACAGGAAAACTTTATTGAAATAATAGCCCTGCCTATTAAAGCGTTAATTCGGCAACACCTTCTTATGCGTATGAATGGACATCAAAATACCAAAACCTGCAAGCAGGGTAACCATTGACGTCCCACCATAGCTAATCAAAGGTAAAGGCACCCCGACCACCGGCAAAATTCCGATAACCATGCCGATATTGACAAACACATACACAAAAAACGTACAGACTAAACTACCTGCAAGCAAACGGCTATAAGTATCCTGCGCTTGCACAGCAATATATAAACCGCGGGCAATAATAAATAAATAGATAGCAAGCAGCCCCAAACAACCTACCAAACCAAATTCTTCCGCAAAAACAGCAAAAATAAAATCGGTTGAACTTTCGGGTAAAAAATCTAATTGTGACTGAGTATTGCCTTGCCACCCTTTACCATAGGGTCCACCTGAACCTATAGCAATTTTAGATTGAATAATATGATAGCCCTTCCCCATAGGGTCAGCTTCTGGATTCAAAAAGGTCAGCACTCGATCTTTTTGATACTCACGCATAAAAAACTGCCAATAAAGAGGTGCTAATGCACTTAAACCTAAAATTGTCGTCAGCAAAAAACGCCAAGAAAGACCGGCAAAATACAAAACAGAGGCTCCTGAACTCGCCACTAATAAAGATGTCCCTAAATCCGGTTGACGTACAATTAATAGAGTAGGAATTAAGATAAAAAGCGTGGCTACGCCTATATGTCGCCATTTTGGCGGTATATCATGCCCCGCTAAATACCACGCGACCATCATTGGCGTAGTAATCTTAATCATTTCCGAGGGCTGAAAACGAAATAAACCCAAGTCCAGCCAGCGCTGCGCCCCCTTACCCACATCACCGACAAGTAAAACAGCAAGCAATAAAGCCACACCCAAACCATACAATGGTATTGAATAACGCTGAAACTGCCGCGGATTAACATGCGCTAACACAATCATTAAAACCCCAGCAATGCCCATACGCGCAGCTTGGCGTACCAGCAAGGCAGTTTCTTTATTGCCTGTGCTATACAACATCATAAAGCTCATAACCAACAACAATAATAAACCAATTAATAAAGGAATATCTACATGCAACTGACGTAACAAACCGCCAATTAAAGAATGCTCTTTAAACTGTTCAGCTCTTAACTCCACTTTCATTGTTTATTTTCCATGCCTAAATACTCTTTAATTACCTTGGCTGCAATAGGTGCAGCAATAGAACTACCGTGACTACCATGCTCTGCAATGACTGCTACGGCTATTTTAGGGTTATCCGCGGGTGCAAAAGCAATAAATAAAGCATGATCACGCATATTGAAATTAATCTCTGCCTCATTATATTCTTCGTCTTGTTTGATTGTGTACACCTGTGCTGTTCCTGTTTTACCAGCAATCTGATAATTAATCCCTTTAGCTATTCTTTTCGCTGTCCCTCTAGGCGAATGCACGACATGCACCATGGCATTAATAATATCCTGAACATTCCTGGGTTTTAATTCAATCTGTTTTTGCGCGGGACGCTCTATCTTAACAGTGCGATTTTCATAAATAATTCGCTCGGCTAAATAAGGCGTAATAATCTTCCCTTGCTTAGCTAAAGTACCTGTTGCACGCGCTAATTGTAAAGGAGTCACCTGCGTAAATCCTTGCCCAATCCCAGTAATTAATGTCTCACCTGGATACCATACTTGATCTCGGTGAATACGTTTCCACTCCCTTGACGGCAATAAACCAGATTTTTCACCTTTCAAATCAATACCCGTTTTTTGCCCGAAACTGAATTTATGCAAAAAAGTAGATATTTTATCTATCCCTAAAGCAAGCGATAAATCATAAAAGTACACATCACAGGATTGTGTAATAGCGTCATCTAAATTGACCTTACCATGCCCCCATTTTTTCCAATCTCGGTATTTATGGTCTTTGTTTGGTAATCGGTAATACCCAGGACAAAATAAAGTTTGATGCATGCTGGCAACATTATATTCTAAGCCCGCCAAGCCAATAAATGGCTTTAATGTTGAACCTGGTGGATATTGACCACGTAAGGCACGATCAAAAAGCGGTTTATTTTTGGAATTATTCAGCCGATCATAATTTTTATAACTAATACCCGTGACAAATAAATTGGGATCAAAACTTGCCTTACTCACCTGAACTAAAACACCTCCCGTATCCAAATCAAGCGCCACGACAGCTCCATTATAGTCAGCTAACGCATCGTAAGCAGTGCGTTGTAAATCCATATCTACCGTTAAATAAATATCTGCACCGGGTACCGAGTCTATTCTACCTAACTCTCTAATAGGTTTACCTTGAGCATTTGTTTCTAATTCTGCATAACCTGCATGTCCGCGCAAAACATCTTCATAGGCACGCTCTATGCCTGTTTTACCAATGGTATGCATAGAACGATATTCTGCTGCAGGTAATGCTTTTAGCTCTCTTTCGTTAATACGCCCAACATAACCCACAAGATGTGCCGTTAATTCAGCATAAGGATAATGGCGCAATAAGCGAGCATGAATATCAACACCCGGAAAGGTATGACGCAAAACCGCAAATTTAGCCACTTCGGTCTTATTAAGCTGCAATAGCAAAGGAATACTATCAAAATGCTTATAGTGCTTTCTTTGCTTGTTAAAGGCGGCAATTTTTTCCGGCGGAATGCTCAAAGCTAACTGCAAGCGCTGCAAAGTATCTTCCATATCAGCTACTTGATCAGGAATAAGCTCTAAGCTGTAAGAGGCTAAATTTTCCGCAAGAACTCGCCCATGCTTATCATAAATAATCCCTCGAGTAGGCGGGATCGAAGTTACCTTAATCCGGTTATTGGTCGCCATATTATGATAAAGCTTATGCCCTAGCACTTGTAAATAAACTAGACGGCTAACTAAGCCTGCAACTAGCAGCAACATAAATGCAAAGAGAATGACAGTTCGACTTAAGAAAATGCGATTTTCTAAAAATCGATCTTTAATTACCTGATAACGACGCATAACTGTTTAATACCTTACAAACGTGCATGAAATAACATCCCTAAATTATAACGCAGGATTTTTGCTTCAGATGGAATGATCTCATGAGGCGCATAGTTATTCTACGTAACGAATGAGATCATTTCAGCTGGAGTAAAAAGACAAGTTAGAAATCGGGAGTTTGTTTCATGCACGTTCCTTAGCAAGGACGAGCGCACACACTAATCTCTGAGCACTTAGTAAGCATTATTAATTGCGTCATATTTCACTAGATTTCTTAGACAATGCGTATGTTACGCAATGATAGACTGACAACAGGCCAAACGACAGCCCCAGTTAAAACTGGCAACCAAAAATTCATGGACACCGGTTGATGATTAATATTTTCGATCCAAAAAATCAATACTCGAGCGAGCAATAAGAGAATAAAAACAACCAAGCTCTGTTGAATAATGGGGTAATGTCTTATACGCTTATGCTGTTTTACACTAAGAAAAATACTCACTGCATAAGCCAATGCATACTGTCCCAACAATTGCCCTGTAAGCACATCGACTAATAAGCCAACCATCCATGCCTTACCAACACTCGCAGTCTCTGGTGCGGCAAGTGCCCAATAAACCAAAGTTAAGAGTACCCAGTCAGGTGCCGCCATCAAAAAAGGAGCACTCCACGGGGTAATATTCAATGCCATGGCACCAATAATAGTTAGCCAATAAGCGATCAGTATTGGTAATTTAATTTTGATCATGCTCTTGCCCACTAGGCGGATTATTTAAAGGAATAACCTGACTATTGCTCCAAACAATCAGTAGCTCACGACTGGTATTCAGCTTAGCTGTTGGTGTTGCTTGTATAACCGCAAAAGGCTTATCAGGCTGCTCAACAAAGGATTCAACAACTGCAACAGGATAACCTTGCGGAAACACGCCCCCTAAACCAGACGTAATTAATAAGTCACCAGGCACTATATCTGCATTATTGGGTAAAAAAGGTAAATTTAGTTTATTTAACTGACCACTACCAATGGCAATAGTATGCAAGCCATTACGATTAACCTGCACGGGAATCGCATGATTTGGATCGGTAATTAAAATAATCTCCGAACTCAGAGGTAAGGCCTTAACCACTTGCCCAACAATGCCATTTGCATCTAACACCGGCTGCCCCGCATGTACACCAAACCGACTGCCTTTATTGACTACAACCACATGCTCATAGGGAGCAAGATTAACAGACAATAACTCGGCAACCAAAACTTGTTCACCTAATTTAAAGGAGCTATCTAACAAGGAGCGTAAGCGAATATTTTCTTTCTCTAAGGCCGAAAACTTCAATAACCTTGCACTATTAATCAATTGCTGTTGTTTTAATACTTTATTTTCACTTAATAGCTGCTCGTAACTCTCAACAGAATCAAACACGTTATTAAATAATCGTGTGGGCGCATCAACGATATATTGAATCGGATAAACAAAGACTGAAAGAATATTACGCAAAGGCTTTAACTTATCACTATATTGCTCAGTGACCAGAAAAAAAACAGACAATAAGACCACAATCAAAAAACGCGTATTAATTGAGGGGCCAGTGGCAAATAAAAGTTTTATAGTGTTTACCCTAGCAAAACTGAAGCATTAAAAAAAAATAATGGCATTGAGCTATTCACAATGACCACCAAATACTAACTAACCGATGTTATGCCCTCATTGGCGTTTACTGAATGCGAACAATTTAATAATGAGTAAACAATACTAAGGAATCAAAATTCAATAACATCCGAAAGCACTGCTAGTCCTTCATAATCTAAAGTTTCGGGTTTTATTTAATGTGCATTCCTAAGTACCTGTTCAGACACATTTAACATTCCTGTAGGATAGAGTGGAACGCCTGCTCTTTAGGCGCTCAGGGAAACCCATCAATCTCACGAAAAGTGATGGGTTTCGCAAAAAAGACGCTCTACCCATCTACACAAAACTTAATATATAAAATGTTAAAATAATTACTTACTCTAAAGAAAAAGCAGACAAACCTTTTTCATCCAACATTTCCAATACCATGCCACCACCACGCGCAACACAAGTTAATGGATCATCAGCAATATAACAAGGCAAGCCGGTTTCTTCAGAAATAAGACGGTCTATATCTTTTAATAAAGCCCCACCACCGGTTAAAACAATACCTCGCGTAGCGACATCAGCACCAAGCTCAGGCGGAGTTTGTTCTAATGCAACTTTAACTGCTCCCACAATACCGGACAAAGGCTCTTGTAAGGCTTCTAAAATTTCATTACTGTTTAAAGTAAAACCGCGCGGCACACCTTCTGCCAAATTACGCCCTTTTACCTCAATCTCCATAATCTCACTACCCGGATAGGCTGTTCCTATTTCTTTTTTAATACGCTCAGCCGTTGCTTCACCAATTAAAGTGCCATAATTTCTACGTACATAATTAATAATCGCCTCATCAAAGCGATCACCACCAATGCGCACAGAAGCCGAATAAACAATACCGTTTAAAGAAATAACAGCAACTTCAGAAGTACCACCGCCGATATCTAAAACCATAGAACCATGCGCTTCATCAACCGGCATACCAGCACCGATTGCCGCCGACATAGGCTCTTCGATCAGATAAACTTCACGCGCACCAGCCATTGCTGCAGACTCACGAATAGCACGCCGCTCAACTTGAGTAGAGCCACAAGGCACACAAATTAAAATACGCGGGCTAGGTCGAAAAAATTTATTCTCATGCACTTTTTTGATAAATTCGCGCAACATACGTTCCGTTACCGCGAAATCAGCAATCACGCCATCTTTTAAAGGGCGAATAGCGGTTATATTCCCCGGTGTGCGGCCTAGCATTAGCTTAGCTTCTGTTCCTACCGCAGCAATCATTTTAGATCCACGAATCCGATCTTCTTTGATAGCGACCACTGAAGGTTCGTTTAAGACTATTCCTTGTCCCGGCATATAAATAAGAGTATTAGCTGTCCCTAAGTCAATTGACAAATCATTTGAAAATAGGCCACGAAGTTTATTAAACATTAATTCTTGTTCCTGAACACGTAGAAAATCCCACTACTTTATCAATCAATAAGGTATTTGGGCAAGATATAAAGTATCATATTGCGCTATTCGCCTTTATAGAACCTTAAAACACAATCTATACAAGACGATTAAATTACCTAAGAACCCCACCGAGTAATGGAGTTAAAATGTCGTTAACAGTAGATGATGTTAATAAAATTGCGCATTTAGCGCGTCTGGGTATTGATACTCAGGACACCGAATCTTATGCCAAAGATCTCTCGGGCATGTTAGATCTGGTTGCTCAAATGAGCGCAGTCAATACTGATGGTGTTACACCTATGGCACATCCCCTTGATCAGATGCAACGGTTACGCCCTGACCAAGTCAGTGAAACAAATAACCGTGAAGCCTTCCAAGCCATTGCACCGCAAGTTGAAGCAGGCTTATATCTTGTGCCCAAAGTCATAGAATAAGGTAAAAACACATGCACACTAAAACCATTGCCCAACTCGTTCAAGGCTTACAGGCAGGCGACTATTCCAGCCAAGAACTGACTGAATCCTACTTGAATCGCATTAAACAATATGAAAGCTTGAACAGCTTTATTACCGTCACAGAACATCAAGCTATCGCTTCTGCCAAACAAGCCGATGCGATGCTCGCTGCTGGTGATGCGCCATTCTTAACTGGTGTGCCCATGGCACATAAAGATATTTTTTGCACTCTAGGTGTAAAAACCAGTTGCGGCTCAAAAATGCTGGATAATTTTATCTCGCCTTACAATGCAACAGTTGTTGAGAAATTCAACGCAGCTGGTGCCGTTTCGCTAGGTAAACTCAATATGGACGAGTTTGCTATGGGATCATCTAATGAAACCAGCTTCTATGGTACCGTTAAAAATCCTTGGGCGACCGATTGTGTACCCGGCGGCTCATCTGGCGGTTCAGCGGCAGCCGTTGCCGCACGTTTAATTCCTGGCGCAACAGGCACAGATACCGGCGGTTCGATTCGTCAGCCCGCCGCGCTTTGTGGTATTACCGGTTTAAAACCCACTTATGGACGTGTCTCACGTTACGGTATGATTGCTTATGCCTCTAGCTTGGATCAAGGCGGCCCTATGGCACAAACGGCTGAAGATGCAGCACTTATGCTACAAGCTATGGCCGGTTTTGACCCTAAAGACTCTACTAGCGTTGATTGTGCAGTACCGGATTACAGCGCGGACTTAAATAATAGTTTAGCTGGCTTAAAAATTGGTCTACCTAAAGAATTTTTTGATGAAGCCTTAAACAGCGAGATGGCAGCGACCATTGAAACGGCAATCAATGAATACAAAAAAATGGGCGCGGAAGTTATCGAAGTTTCTATGCCTAATTTAAAACTCGCGATTCCTGCTTATTATGTCATTGCCCCAGCGGAGTGCTCGGCCAACCTTTCGCGACTTGATGGCGTGCGCTATGGTTACCGCTGTAAAAATCCAGCTAACTTAGATGATTTATACATCCGTTCTCGTGGTGAAGCTTTTGGCACTGAAGTTAAACGCCGTATTCTAGTCGGTACTTATGCTTTATCTGAAGGCTATTACGATGCTTACTATATTAAAGCGCAAAAAATTCGTCGTTTAATTAGTGATGATTTCAAACAAGCCTTAGAGCAAGTCGATGTCATTATGGGGCCAGTATCCCCTACGTCTGCATTTGGCATAGGTGAAAAAACTGACGATCCTATCGAAATGTACTTAGCGGACATCTACACCATTGCGATTAATTTAGCAGGATTACCCGCCATGTCGGTTCCAGCTGGATTTATCGATAACAAACCCGTGGGCTTACAAATTATTGGTAACTATTTTGACGAAGCAAAACTGCTTAATGTCGCACACCAATATCAACAAGTTACTGACTGGCATCAACAAACACCGAAAGGTTTCGAGTAAGGAGATCACTATGCAATGGGAAACTGTTATTGGGTTAGAAATTCACACCCAACTCGCAACAAAATCAAAAATCTTTTCCGGTGCTGCCACTGCTTATGGTGCAGAACCGAATACACAGGCCTGTGCAGTAGATTTAGGCTTACCAGGCGTATTACCGGTACTGAATGAGGATGTAGTCCGTATGGCAGTTAAATTTGGGCTCGCCATTGAAGCAGAAGTAGCCGATGTCTCAGTATTTGCCAGAAAAAATTATTTCTATCCAGATTCGCCTAAAGGTTATCAAATTAGCCAAATGGACCACCCTATTGTTGGGGTCGGACATATGGATATTGAAATTGATGGCGTTATTAAACGCATTGGCATCACTCGCGCCCACTTAGAAGAAGATGCGGGAAAATCATTACATGAGAACTTTCATGGCTTAACCGGTATTGATTTAAATCGCTCAGGCACACCTTTGCTAGAAATTGTATCCGAACCAGATATGCGCTCCGCTAAAGAAGCCATCGCCTATATGCGCAAAATTCACGAATTAGTGCAATATTTAGAGATTAGCGACGGTAATATGCAGGAAGGCTCGTTTCGTTGTGATGCTAACGTATCTATACGCCCAAAAGGCCAAGCAGAATACGGCACGCGTACTGAATTAAAAAATATCAATTCTTTCAAATTTGTCGAAAATGCGATTAATATCGAAGTTGAACGGCAAATCGAAATCATTGAAAACGGCGGTAAAATCACTCAGGAAACACGTTTATATGATGCGGATAAAAATGAAACCCGCTCTATGCGTAGCAAAGAAGAAGCTAACGATTACCGCTATTTCCCTGATCCAGATTTATTACCGGTATTGATCAGCGATGAACTACGCGCAGCCGTTAAAGCCGATTTACCTGAATTACCTCAAGCCAAAAGAGAGCGTTTTATTGCCGAGTATCAATTAGATGCCGAAACAGCAGGAATTTTATCCAGTTCAAAAACGCTTGCGCATTATTTTGAGGCCTTAGTTAAAGCCTCTGGCTGCGATGCAAAAACCTGTAGTAACTGGGTAACCGGTGACTTACTAGGCACACTGAATAAGCAAGGCTTGGATATTGCCCATTCACCTATCTCTTATGATCGCTTAGGAGGCTTATTACAACGTATTGCTGATAGCACTATCTCAGGAAAAATTGCCAAACAAGTGTTTGAAGCCATGCTTAATAGCGAAGATGATGCGGATGCAATTATTGAATCCCAAGGGCTAAAGCAAATTACTGATAGCGGTGCTATCGAAGCGATTATTGATAAAATCATTGCTGATAACCCTGCCCAAGTGGAGCAATATTTAAGTGGTAAAGATAAAGTCTTCGGCTTCTTTGTCGGGCAGACCATGAAAGCATCTCAAGGTAAAGCTAACCCTGGTGAAGTTAATAAGATTTTGCAAGATAAGTTGAAGCGCTAATTTTCGAGCACCTACTTTTAGCCGAAACCTGCTTATAACCACATTCAATAACCTCAGAAACTTTAGATTATAAAGCACCGCCAGTCCTCGAAGGACTGGCGGTGCTTTCGGATATTATTGAATTTTGATTCCTTAGTACTTAATATAAATTTACCATCACTAATACAACAAAGGTATCTACACAACTTTTTGACATTAAAATACAATGAGTTACAAGTCTGAATAGCTCCCTCTCTTGTTGGAGAGGGCTGGGGTGAGGAGAATAAAATCAAAGCTTTATTTATTTCCCCTCCAACCTTACGCTGTCAGCCCCGGATGGGCTGATAGTCCGCGGTAGGCGAAGGGAAATTT
>CBDVDU010000015.1:0-20381 GCA_965372825.1 uncultured Gammaproteobacteria bacterium
GACATTATCACCTATGAATTTGAAAATATCCCAGTGGACATTATTCACTTTCTAGCCAAAAGTACGCCCGTCTATCCACCGGAAAAAGCGTTAGCAATAGGCCAAGATCGCATCACTGAAAAACAGTTTTTCCGTGATTTAGGTATTCCTACAGCATCTTTTGATGCAGTATCCAGCTTAGCTGATTTAGAGCAAGCAATGCCGAACATTGGCTACCCTGCTATTTTGAAAACTCGTCGCCTAGGCTATGACGGCAAAGGCCAAGTGGTTTTACATAAGGAGCAAGATTTAGCTGCTGCATGGGATGCAGTACAAAATGCGCCTTGTGTGGTTGAAGGCTTTGTCCCTTTTGATCGAGAAGTCTCTATTATTGCTAGCCGTAGCGTATCCGGCGAGACCGTATATTACCCTTTATCTGAGAACACTCATGAGAAAGGCATTTTACGTTTAGCCAAAAACACCTTAAATGACCCACTACAAGCACAAGCAGAACAGACTATTAATACCCTGCTCACCGCGCTTGATTATGTTGGCATTATTGCCTTAGAGTTATTTGCTGTTGGCGATCAGCTAATCGTCAATGAATTCGCACCACGCGTACATAACTCAGGCCATTGGACTATCGAAGGCTCTGAAACCAGCCAATTTGAAAATCATCTAAGAGCTATTATCGACTGGCCTTTAGGATCAACGAATTCGATTGGTTATGCCGCGATGCAAAATTTTATCGGTGGCGTACCTGCCAGCGATAAATTACTGTCTTTATCCCAGGTTCATCTACACTTATACGATAAAGCCGCTAGAAAAGGGCGCAAAATTGCTCATGCAACGGCTAGAACGGACTCATTAGAGAGCTTCACAGATTTAATTACATCACTTACCGCACTTGCTAAGCAAAGTGATGATTCATAATTTATAACTCCCCCTTTCACTCAACCTTTATATCTAACCTTATGAAAAACACTGAAAACCCTGTTGTTTCTATACACTACACTTTAACTAACAAAGCCGGCGAGAAATTAGATAGCTCTATTGGTGCTGAGCCACTCACTTACATACATGGTGCAGGTAACATTATTCCTGGTTTAGAAAATGCGCTAGCAGATAAAACAGTAGGCGATAAATTAACCGTTACTATCGAGCCAGAAGATGCTTACGGTGAGCGTAACGAAGAGCATATCCAAACTGTTTCAAAAGAAATGTTTCAAGGTATTGATAATATTGAAGTAGGCATGCAATTCCAAGCAGACTCTAGCAATGGCCCAGCGATTGTGACTATTACAGCAGTAGAAGGTGATCAAGTCTCTATTGATGGCAACCACCCTCTAGCAGGCGAGCAACTAACTTTTGATGTGGAAATTACTGAGATCCGTTCAGCCACAGAAACTGAAATGGAACACGGTCACGTTCATGGCGAAAGCTGTAACCACGGCTAATCCCATTTCAATAGGTAGTTTGGGTTGTCTATACCTTGCGAGATAACCCAAACTATACCGCTTACTTAGGAAACTTATGGATCAGCTACAATCAGGCATTCGCATTACTGTACGCGCAGTTATTATTCAAGAAGGGAAAATTCTTTTAATCAAAAAAGAGAGCCTAGCAGATGGTATTCGCTATACCTTACCCGGCGGAGCATTAGACGCAGGAGAAACGTTACATCAAGCCGTTATCCGTGAATGCATAGAAGAACTCAATACCCCCGTAGTAGCATACGATGTGCTACATATAGCCGATTTTTTTATTCCCAAGCTAGAGCCAAAGCCTTATACACGCCACCAATTAGAAGTATTAATTGAATGCCAAGTGCCAGATGGCTATATCCCTAGCACAGGCCCCGAGCCCGACAAACATCAAGTCGGCGTGGAGTGGTTAGCACTACAAGAACTCCCTGACTATAGAATTTCTCCTGATTTTTTTGCAGAACTGCTTATTAATTTACATTCTGGTGAACATGATGTTTACGTAGGATCCGTTGCTTAACAACGCTTATACAATCAATAAAACAGAATGAAGCGCTACACCGCCACATAAAAAGAACGGGGTTATCATCCGTAGGTTCAAACTCATTCGAGCAGTGCGGATAAATCCGCACCTACCACTCAACATTCCTATATACCTAAGCTATCCCACATCTCATCCACTTTCTTTACTACGTCATCGGTCATAGTAATAGTCCTACCCCACTCTCGTGTGGTTTCACCTGGCCATTTATTGGTCGCATCAAAACCGACTTTAGAGCCTAGACCCGAAACTGGCGAAGCAAAATCTAGATAATCAATCGGGGTATTTTCCAGAATAGTTAAATCCCTCGCTGGATCCATACGCGTGGTAATCGCCCAGATGACTTCTTGCCAGTCATGCACATCAACATCATCATCGACCACAATCACAAACTTGGTGTACATAAACTGACGTAAATACGACCACGTTCCGAGCATCACACGTTTAGCATGACCGGCATATTGCTTTTTCATGCTAATCACTGCCATCCGATAGGAACAACCTTCAGGCGGCAAATAAAAGTCAGTAATTTCGGGAAATTGCTTTTGCAAAATCGGTACAAAGACTTCATTTAAAGCCACGCCCAATACCGCTGGCTCATCAGGCGGCTTGCCAGTATAGGTGCTGTGATAAATCGGTGCTTGACGCTGAGTAATACACTCGATGGTAAAGACAGGAAATTCACCCACTTCATTATAGTAGCCGGTATGATCACCAAACGGCCCTTCTGGTGCCATTTCATCGGGATAAATAAAACCTTCTAAAACAATTTCAGCGCTTGCTGGCACCTGTAAATCATTCGTAATAGATTTTGCGACTTCAGTTTTAGAGCCACGCAATAAACCGGCAAAGGCATATTCAGATAAGGTATCTGGCACCGGTGTTACTGCCGCTAAAATCGTAGCAGGATCTGCACCTAAAGCGACAGAAACAGGATAAGGTTTGCCTGGATTTTCATCTTGCCACTCTTTAAAATCTAAAGCGCCACCACGATGCGCTAGCCAGCGCATAATCACTTTATTTTTTGCAATCACTTGCAAGCGATAAATACCCAAATTTTGGCGATCTTTATATGGCCCTTTGGTAATCACTAAAGGCCAAGTAATTAAAGGCCCTACATCTTCCGGCCAGCAGGTTTGTATAGGATATACACCTAAATCAACCTCATCGCCTTTTCTGATAATTTCCTGACACGGTGGTTTTTTCACCACTTTAGGCGCCATATTTAAAACATTTTTAAACACGGGAATTTTATCTATCGCATCTTTCATGCCTTTCGGTGGCTCAGGTTCTTTTAATTGCGATAACAATTCACCCACGCCACGCAATGCGGTGACAGAACTTTCGCCCATACCCATTGCCACGCGATCTGGCGTGCCAAATAAATTCGCCAACACAGGGATATTATGCCCTTTCGGGTTTTCAAATAATAAGGCCGGACCACCTTGTTTTAAGGTACGGTCGCAAATTTCAGTCATTTCTAAAACCGGATCAACTTCTTGGGTGATACGTTTTAATTCACCTTTTTTTTCCAGTTGTGCGATAAAGTCTCTTAAGTCTTTATATTTCATGCGGCAATACCATTATGTCTTAATAAGGCATCAATATTCGGCTCACGACCGCGGAATTTAACAAATAAGTCCATGGCATCAGCACTACCGCCCGTCTCTAGAATATGTGTTAAAAAAGCGACGCCAGTTTCTTGATCAAAAATACCGTTTTCTTCAAATAAAGAATAGGCATCACTGGATAAGACTTCGGCCCATTTATAACTGTAATAACCGGCCGCATACCCACCAGCGAAAATATGCGAAAAACTGTGTGCAAAACGATTAAAGGCAGGCGGAGTCATAACGGAAACTTGCTCACGGATTTCATGCAATACCTCATAAATGCGAGCACCTTGCGCTGGGTCATAATCTTGGTGCATACGGAAATCAAATAAACTAAATTCCAACTGCCTGACCATTAACATCCCTGCTTGGAAATTTTTCGCAGCGAGCATTTTTTCAAATAAACTATCCGGTAATGGTGCGCCAGTTTGATAGTGCCCTGAAATTAGGTCTAAAGCTTCTTTTTCCCAACACCAATTTTCCATAAACTGGCTGGGTAATTCGACCGCATCCCATTCCACGCCATTAATACCCGACACTCCCAAGTAATCCACTTGGGTCATCATATGTTGTAAGCCATGACCAAATTCATGGAATAAAGTCAGCACTTCATCATGCGTTAATAGCGCAGGATCATTGCCAGTCGGTGGTGTGAAGTTACACACTAAATACGCAACAGGGGTTTGTATTTTGCCGTCGACTTTTTTACGCCCAACACAATCATCCATCCATGCGCCACCACGCTTTTTCGCACGTGCATATAGATCAATATAAAATTTACCGCGCAACTCGCCATTCTTATCCATAATTTGGAAAAAACGTACATCTTTATGCCAAGTATCAAAACCTGTAATTTCAGTAACTTTTAGACCGTACAGATTTTC
This sequence comes from uncultured Gammaproteobacteria bacterium, assembly GCA_965372825.1. Taxonomy (GTDB): domain Bacteria; phylum Pseudomonadota; class Gammaproteobacteria; order Methylococcales; family Methylomonadaceae; genus Methyloprofundus. The sequence continues at coordinate 4,502 of CBDVDU010000015.1, forward strand.
TACCACGGCAAATAAGCCTTGCAATACTTTAGGCGCTGGGAAAAATTGTTTCACTTCTTCTTGCGATAAGTCATAAGCCTGTTGACGCATTTTTTCAGAGAAATAACCAACATCCCAAGCATGCAACTTAGCCACGCCATAATGCTCTTTAGCAAAAGCCGTTAGCTCGGCTAAATCTTTTTGTGCCTGTGGTAATGACTTTTCTGCCAATTCTTCTAGAAAATCGGTAACTTGCTTAGGTGAATCCGCCATTTTTGTCGCTAAAGACAATTCAGCATAATTTTGAAAGCCTAATAACATCGCTTTTTCATGGCGCAAGGCAATGGTCTTCTCCATGATTTCAGTATTATCCCATTCGGCATTAGCGCCTTGATCTGACGCGCGCGTAGAAAAAGCTTTATACACATCAGCACGTAATTGGCGATCATCAGCATAAGTCATAACAGGTAAATACGACGGGAACTGCAAGGTTAACATCCAACCTTTCTTGCCTTCCTGCTCGGCTGTTTGTTTCGCTTGCTGTAATGCAGAATCAGGTAAACCAGCTAAATCTGATTTTTTGCTAATGAGTTTCTGCCAATCATTAGTTGCATCAAGCAAATTTTCTTCATACTTACTGGATAACTGCGAAAGCTCTAAACTGATTTCTTTATAGCGCGCCTGTTTTTCATCATCAAGATCAATCCCTGACAGACGAAAGCCGCGTAAAGAATTTTGAATGATTTTTTGCTGTGCAAGCTCTAGTGTTGCATAAGCATCACTTGCTGCAATTTGTTCATAGGCTTTAAATAAGCCTTTATGCTGCCCCATCGCTGTTGAATACGCACTTAATTTTGGCAAACAGGCATTATAAGCATCACGCAATTCATCGCTATTAACCGTTGAGTTCATATGACTCACTGGCGACCAGGTTTTATTAATACAATCTTCAGCTTCCTCTAGTGGGGCAATCAGATTTTCCCATGTGTAAATTTCATTTTCCGCGAGTAATTTTTCAACTAAAGCCTGGGCTTCAGTCAATAATTGCTCGATGGCAGGCTCAATATGCTCTGCTTTGATTTGCGAAAACTGCGGGAGTTCGGTGCGATTAAGTAATGGATTAGTCATGGAAGTCAGTATTAGTTAGAAAGGTCGCCAAAAACATAAGGCGCATCAATTGGAAACAGCTATATAAAAAGAAATTAAGAAAAAACACTCATTACAGCTTTAACGCGCTCATTTGCTCTCTGCAATATATGCAAAGAAAAGTCAGGAGTTAACGTGCCATTTGTGAGTTTTGAATACGCGGGAATAGTATTAATATAGGGCAAATGGTTTGCTTGTTGAGAGCCAAAATAACTGTGTAATTTGGCCAAAATAACAATATCAATTAAGCTCATATCAGCGCCACTTTCATAGTGCCAGTCTTCAGAATGGTGTGGAATACCTGCTAACTCATCAGGAAAACCTAGAGTATGTAACACCAACGTGCCTACCGGCGCACGCAAATAAGGTATTGCCTCCTCTAATTGCGCCATCTCAGGATATTCATCTGGGTATTGCCCAGCAAAATGTAATAGTGGAATCACGCCTATATCACTGATTAAACCCGCTAATAAAGCATCATCAGGGTTAATGGTTCCTACCTCCTCCGCGAGCACAAAGCTTAGGCTAGATACATATAAGCTCCGTCGCCATAGGTTCTGCATTGCGCCCATCAGTTTTTTATCTTTACACTGAAATAGCTGTTTTAAACTGAGCCCCATCACTAAATTACGTGTCGCAGTCAAGCCTAAGCGAGTTACCGCATCCTGACAATTAAGAATTGGCGTTATAGGGGCATACAAGGAGCTGTTTGCAACTTGAATTAATTTTGCGACTATTGCCGAATCTATCTGGATAATTTCTACAGCTTCTTGAATACCAATCTCATAATCCATAGCTGTTTTTAATTTAAAAGCAACGTCTGGCAAAGAGGGTAACATCAATCTATTTTCTCGGTAAGCGTCAGTGAAGCTATGAAAAAACCGGCTGTTATTTAATTGTTCAGGCAGAGCAATATCAATCAACTCTACGCAAGACACTTCTTCGATGCTTTTTGCTGTCCAAAGTTTGGTTAAATCAGCGTCAATCAACAATATTTTTACTTCAGTTTTAGCTACTGCTGTCGCACCAAAAGATTTACCACTATTAATAGGTAAATGAGCGCGCGTAGAATTGGCTGCGATCTCATAATTACTGTCACCTTCTGGTTGCAAGGTAAGCTCCCCACTCAAAAGATAATAAACATATTGTGCAGGCTGCTGGCGAATAAAAATTATAGACTGCTCTGCGTAAGTTAAAATTTTGTGTGGTAAAAAGGCAACCTCCTGCTCATCTAAACTCCGCAATGGCACTAAATGTTGTATTTGTTCGTACAGTAATTTATCTAAGTCCTCTGCTATAGGTGCCGTGCAATTTTGGCATTCGATTAGCTCTCTTTTTTCTATAGAGGCAACACCTAGCTTGCCTAGAGATTCATCGTATGTCTTTCCTGAAAAAACATTAGTAAACCAACTCATAATCTAAGCACTAAAAAGATTCATGGCATCAGCAACTTGCTGCTTTGCATCATGTAGTATTTGTAATGACATATCTGGCGTAAGTCCTTGAGGCCCCATTTTCTGAAAAGCAGGTAAGTCATGTAAAGCAGGTAAAAAAGGCATATATTCCGAACCTAATAAGCTATGGTATTTAGCCAAAATTACTATATCCACTAATCCAAACTCAGTACCACTTTCATAAAACCAGTTATCAATTAAGTAAGGAATTTTTACTACTGTTTCAGGAAAACCCCATTGGGTCAATACTAACTGCCCTATATAAGCTTGAGATATGCGTAGACACTCCTCTAAATCCTCGAAAGATAGGTTTTCTTGCTGATCAGCCAATTTAATAATTGGTAAAATTCCAATATTATGTGTCAGGCCTGCTAGTAAAGCTTCTTCTGGGTCTACTTTTTTGGTAAGCAGCGCTAATGTATGGCATAGACTAGACACTTTTATGCTTTGCTGCCATGCCTGATGCATTTTTTTAGTTAAGAGTTTATTTTCGCTGGTAAATAATGCCTTCATGCTAAAACTAGTGACTAAATTACGTGTGGCATTCAAACCCAAGCGATTTAAGGCCGCATCACAACTCGCAAAAGAATTTACTCCACGATATAAAGGGCTATTTGCCACTTGAATTATTTTTGCTGCAATTTTCGGATCCAAATTAACTATTTGTACTGCCTCGGCAATACCGATATCTTTTTGCACCGCCATACGCAACCGAATAGCAACATCCGGCAAGCCAGGCACCTCAATATTATCAGTCTGTATACTGTTTAATAATTTTTGACCAAAAGGGATTTGCTGTAAGGCTCCTGCTATAGGCAACTGGTCAATATCAGTTTTTACTTGACTACGGGAACTATCCAATAATAAATCTTTAGGTAAATAAATAACTTTTACCTTAGTTTTCGCTATAGCTGTAAACAAGCTTAAGTCGCTACTTGATAAGGGATACAAGGCTTTAAAAGTATGTGCTACTACTTCGTAATGAGCACCTATTGCATTCTCACACAACACCTCGCCATCAACAATATAAGCAAGGTACGTTAAAGGGCTGCCCTCTCTATAGATAGTCTGCCCAGGCTCGAAATCCTCACCTAACACCTCAATCTGCTTTAGTTCAGGTTCAGATAATAGTCGAACCGGATGTAATTTTTGTAGAAATGGTAAGGCTATATTTAATTTCTTTACTGCTATTTTTCTTGTTTCAGAACTCTGAGAGACCGAATTGTTATTTTTATGCGGTTCACTCTTGATATTCTTAACAAATAATTTTTTCCAAAACACCCTTACCTCCACAACGTAGAAAGTCCATCTTCTTAATATCTTATTATTATTTTTACTGTGAAAAAGCCCTTAATGCGTTGTTGATCTTACCTTTAGCATCATGCAAAATCGCCAAAGAATGTTCCGGTGATAAAGTCGCATCATCCAGTTTACTGGCTGCCGGAATAGAAGAAATAGCAGGATAGACTTTATTGTCTTTTTGCCCTATTTTGCTATGTAATTGTGCCAATACCACGACATCAAGCACGGACAACTCTTCTGATCGTTGCTGATACCAATCATTGGAATACAACGGAATATCAACCAATTCTTCAGGAAAATCCCAACGTTCTAGTACCCTCTTGCCAACTACACCACGAACAAAACCCATCGCCTCCTTGAGCTCTGGTTCAGTGTAAAAATCACTCGGCAAATTATCTGTAAAGCTTAACAAAGGAATAATACCAATATCGACGACTAAACCAGCTAATAATGCCTCTTCTGGATCAACTCTACCCGTTTCTTTCGCTAGTACATAGCTAATACTGGAAATATAAATACTGCGTTTCCACAAAGCATCCATATACTTCTTTAACACAGGATTTTTACTATTAAAAATCTGCTTTAAGCACAAGGTCGTGACTAAACTGCGCGCGCCAATTAAACCAATCCTATTCACCGCCTCCAAACATGATTTAGCAGGCTGCCGAGTAATATACAAGGGGCAATTAGCGACTTGAATTAACTTCCCAGAAACAACCGGGTCTAATTGGATAATTTTAACCGCTTCATGCACGCCGATCTCTTGCTGCATCGCCTTACGCAAGTATAAAGCAGTATCAGGCATCGCTGGAATCTGTACTTCATCATTAGAGAAATTTTGCACAAATAATTGCAATAAACGATTATTCTCATATTCGGGAGGCAATTCTAACTGTTGCGACTGCTTATCCACTTGATGCATCTGCATAATTTTTTGCGACACTGCCAAAATACTAACATCAGTTTTAGCAATTGCTGTCGTCGTATGCACAATCCCTGCAAAAAGCGCGAAACGAGATTTTGGCGATGCGTTATCAATAACATAACTCACACCATTTTTATCTGTCAGCTCAACCTCACCCTGCAATAAAAAATAAACACTATCCGCTGGCGTTCCAGCTGCAAACAGCGTTGCTCCTTTAGGGAAAATTTTGGCTTTATGTTCCAGAACAAAAGCCTCTAAAAACTCTGATTTTAGCTGCCGGATAGGAATGAGTTTCTTTAAATCCTCTACAGAAATAGCCTCAGTTACACCCATGCTCACATCTATCTTAGTTGCATTAGTTTTCTTTGACTTAAAAAAATCGGGTATTAAGGCCATTTGCCCCTCTTTGAATCTAAATTCATATAAGTTTAAGTATAGCCTAAAAAGCGCTTAAAACACTATCATCCCTTTTTATAGTAAGCTGTAGCATCGACTTTGTTATACAATTATAATAAGTGCAATAAACATATAGATTGAGACTCACAACATCTAAATAGCAGGTAGCCAAAATGGATATTTATACTTTTAAATCAGCGCCCGCTCATAGCAACTTTCAACTACCATTTGAATTAACTGGTAGAGCTTTTGGTACTTGGTTACTTTCCTTAGAAAATAGCTCTGCCAGTGAAAAAGCTCATCAAGTATTCCTTGCCATACAAAGCATCAACACCGACAACACACTGACTGTAGAAAAGAAATCCCTGCTTTTAATTGATATTTACCAAGCAATGCCTACTTTTTTAGATCCTCTAAAAAAGAGCATTTTAAATAGCGCACTACCACTAACACCCGAAGAACAAAGCTATGTTGAGTATATCGTCTGGATTTATGCAGAATTAGCCAACGGCTTTGCCAGCTGCATCAATAAAAAAAGCAATGCCGCTAACGCACAGACCTTTTTTTACGGTTTACAATCACTCATTGCTGCTTATCTCCATATATCCGCGACCTATGAAGCGCCTTATGCTAATTTCTGGAAACAAAGTTACTTATTCTATGGCTTAGCGAACAATTTAGAAATACACGACTTAACAATTAAGATCCATGACCACCATAGCAATACGATTAGTAAAGCTTTCAAACACCTTATTGCGCTTTATCATTGCGATTTTCACCAATTTCGACCGCGAGCTATGCTAAGTATTTCTACTTGTATAGAAAAATACACTTCATTAATGCTGCTAGAAAAAAAGTTTGACAAAAAAAGCCCGGCGCAATATTCAGGTTTTGACTTAAATACCGATACTCCTCCGAGTAATTTAACGCGCCTGAAAAAAACCAAAAAAAGTGCTTTCCGTTTTTTTTCTGGCTTTAATGCAGCTACCAGCATAAACAAAAATACTAACGATGAAGCCCAAGGCAGCGGCATTCTTAAATTGATTAACCGAGAACTCATTCAGCAGGCGTCCAACTCACTAAGCCTACAGAAAAAAAGACAGTTTACTCGCATCATTGAACAAAAAGAGCAGTACGGCATTATGGGCTTAGCCAGTGTCATACAGTCATTACGCAATAACAGCTCACTACAGATTAACCCTCAAAAGGAAAAAACAGAACACTTTGACCCACGAGTCGCAGGTGGTTGGTCTGTTCCTGACTTAGAACTAGTCAGTGCAGGTTACGAATCACTAGACGTCATGAAAAACCTGCTAAATGATTCCAACTTTAAAAAGGGCAATACAGTTCAAGCTAAGAAGATATTTAGAGCTGATGGCAAAAAAAACACCGACACTAGCATTTGGAATAACACTCCCGAGCAGGTAACTGAAAGCATTCAAGAATCACTTTTAAATATTTCTGACAGTAGCATCAAAGGCTATAAAATAATATTTAACACAGATAACAACAGCTCAAAAGTACAAATTGGCGACATCATAGGTATTAAACATCACGATACTATTGAAGTCGGTATTATTCGCAGAATAATGCAATTCACTGAACATGAAATAGAGCTAGGCATTAAGTTGTTTGCCTTAGAGTCTGAACTTGCCTATATTTCACTACCTAATCATGATGCTATTTATACTTGGGCTTTATTTTTACCTGGGATAAAAGCACTTAACTCAAATGACAGTGTCGTTTTTAATGACAACAGATTTCAGTCAGGTGAATTCATTACTTTACACCGTGCCGATCTAAAACCACAAACCTGCCGCTTACACAATTTATTACATCTCAGCTCAGCGGCAGCGCATATTGAAATATCTAACACCCCCATCTTAGACCGAGAGAGCGTAGATAATAATGGGCACTTTACTTAATCAAGCTCACTATAATATTTTCTTAACTACATAAGCTAAAATATCCAGTAAATCAGATTCCAGACCTATCGTTTGCTTAGGCCTTGAGGGCTGCCATAAGCCATGATCTCTACTTGATTCGACCGACCTTTCTCGCGGTTTTTTGCGTTGCTCTCGCTCATGCAATAACTGCCCGCCCATTTTCTTCCACTCCATCAAATGGGTCACTTCTCCACTATCCAGCCATAAGCCATGGGCGCGACAACTATCAACAATCACGCCACTTTTCTGCGCAAAATTAGTCCTACGCATAAACTCTCGACACACAGGGCACTTAATATATTTTACTGGCTGCTTTTTCTGATAACGGTCGATATTAACATTATCTAAATGCGCTAAATTAATACCCAGGACATCATTGACCGCATGATTCAATAAAGCTTCCAACTCTCCTAAATCAAAAAACAAACCAAAACAATCCGTGCAGCGATCAAGAAACAAAGCATCATCCAACTGTAACTGTATAGTTTGCAAAGCATGATCACAATGCGGACAAATCCTGTCTGACGCTTGCTTGTGCACCGAAAAATCATGCTTTGCATGCAAATCGACATCATTACGTACACCGCAATATTGACAGCGATTAGTATTTGCCAATAAAGGCGCAGAACAACTTTTACATCTAGCCATTATAGACTATCCAAAATCTCTTTTTTCTTAGCGCTGTATTCTTGCTCAGAAATGAGTTCAGCCTGAAACATCTTTTTAAGTTGTGCTAATTTTTGCATAGGGTCTGAAGCAGCAATTGCAGCAGGCTGTGTTTCAGGAGCACCAAAGCCAGCACTCATGGTATTAGCCATGCTCTGCCCCATGCCCATACCTGCACCTAAACCCATACCTAATCCAGCACCACCACCTTCATTACGCGCTGCTTCACGCATTGCTTCTAGTTGTTGCATGTGTGCGTAATCCAAACCCACTGCTGCCGCTGCCTGTGCTTCTGCACTTAAATCAGCAATGCGGTTAATACGCTTTAAAGTCTGTTCATCAAAATTAGTGCCTTCGATTCGAAAGTCGGTAATTTCAAAACCCAGCTTATGGAATTCTTGCTGTAATTTAGCATCCATACCCGAGGCAATTTCTTCACGTTTCGCATCAATTTCAGCGTAAGAATAACGACTTTCCGCCAAAAAATCACTTAAAGGGTGAACCAAGCGACTGGACATAACCCTACGAAAATCATCAATAAAAAAATCATTTTCACTGCCGACCACATTGACAAAAAAACCTTCCGGGTCAGAAATACGATAACTATAATTACCATAAGCACGCAAACCAACGGGGAACTTGTATTTAGGATCATCGTACTTAATCGGTGAATTTGTACCCCATTTCTGATCCAAAACTTTCGTCTGCTTATAAAAATAAATATGCGCTTTATGCTCACTTTCAAAAAACTGCATAAACTTAGTCACCGTCGTCCAAAAAGGAATATTATCGGTTTCTAAATTAATCAGGCACTGCTTATTAATCACCGCTTTTACACGACCTTCATAAACAAAAATACAACCCTGCCCCGGCCCAACAATTAATTTTGAAGCATTTTTGAGTTCCTCGCCATTACCATGCCATTGCTGAAATAAAACATCGGCACCGGGCGCTTCCCATTGAATAACTGAACGTAACTGACGTTTGATACCATCAAATAATGCCATAGTCTATGCTCCTCAAGATATATTTTTAAAACTTATTTATAGCTGAATAATACTAGAAATGACAGTATGATTATGTGTTTTGAACAACATAATAGAGAATCTTATGCCCCTAAGAGCTTTTAAGAATATTATGCCCCGCGTAGGCGCGGCTAATTATATCGATGACAGTGCCGTGATTATTGGCGATGTCACTTTAGCAGATAATGTTTCCGTTTGGCCTACCGTCGTGATTCGAGGTGACGTTGCTAGCGTAAATATAGGTGAAAATACCAATATTCAGGATGGTAGCGTGCTACATGTTTCCCATGCAGGAAAATACTCACCCAACAAAGCCCCGTTAAATATAGGCAAAGGTGTCACAATTGGCCATAGAGCGGTAGTACATGCTTGTACTGTGGGAAATTATTGCTTGGTCGGAATTGGCGCAATTATTATGGATAATGCGATCTTAGAAGATTATGTGATGCTTGGAGCTGGGGCATTAGTACCTTCGGGAAAAGTACTAGAAAGTGGTTATCTATATATCGGCTCACCAGCAAAAAAGGCGCGCGAGTTAAGCACAGAGGAGAAGGCGTTTTTAGAATATTCATCTGCGCATTATGTAAAACTAAAGGATGAATATTTGGCTAGGTAAACATCTAATATTAGGTGAGCAAGATAAGCTTGCTCACCTAAAGAGCCTTATCTTTCTAGCAACGCTAGTTTATCAGGCTTACCATCCCAATCTTGCGCATCATCTTCGGCAGGCTTAACCTCAGTAATAACTGGCCATGCTTGAGCTAGTTCTGCATTAAGTTCTATAAACTGCTCTTGTCCTTCAGGCAATTCATCTTCAGCAAAAATAGCACCTACAGGGCACTCAGGCTCACATAAAGTACAATCAATACACTCATCAGGGTCGATAACTAGAAAGTTAGGACCTTCGTGAAAACAATCGACAGGACAAACGTCAACACAGTCAGTAAATTTGCATTTAATGCAATTTTCAGTAACAACAAAAGTCATACTAAAATACCTTTTATAAAATTTATTAAAAATATAGCCTTTTTAGTACGCTACAGCGCACACTCTCAAACTATCCCAACATTTCATCCATAAATTGGATTAACGATGCATTTTATCAGAAAGATTATCAAGAATGCATATTATTCAGACCCTGCTTTAAAAAATCTAATCATAAACACGACAACACTAGCTGATTCCACGCAAAGCTAATTTCATCCCCATAGCAAAAAGCAATAATGCAATCACTGCTCGCAACCAATGATCAGGAATATATTTCCCGACAAAACTCCCTAGGTAGACTGCCGGCACTCCGCCCATTAACAAACCGATTAACAAATCAAAATCAACCGTCCCTAAATGCAAATGTCCCATTCCGGCAATAGCCGTTAAAGGAACGGCATGAGCAATATCAGTACCGACAATCGAGACGGGTTTTTTATTTGGATATAGTAAAAACAAAATAGCCGAACCAATAGCGCCAGCACCTACTGAAGAAATAGTGACTAAAACACCTAAAATCACACCTGATAAAACAGTCAAATGTGGGCGGTAAGCTTTGAGTGTACTAATGAAATCAGATTCACCGTGATGATGACTGACATAGGAAACCAGCCGACCTTTGATTAAGACAATTATCGAGGTAAGTATCAGCATGACACTTAAAGTGCTCATCATTAAACTATCAGAATTAAAGCCAGCCGCCTTAATTTTCTCAAGCAAAACAAGCGTAATCAAAGCACTAGGAACACTACCCGCCCCCAACAAGCCAACAATTCTCCAGTCTACCGTGTTATTTTTGTGGTGAAAAAACACGCCACTGCACTTAGTCAAAGCAGCATATAATAAATCAGTCCCCACCGCGATGGCAGGTGCAATGCCAAAACCTAACACTAATATCGGCGTCATTAATGACCCCCCGCCGACTCCCGTTAAGCCTATAACAAAACCAACCAGACTACCCGCTGCAATATGGATTAACTCAAACGAAAAGAATTCCATGTATTTATTATTTTCTCACTAAATATCGTTCAGCAAAAAAACCAGCATAAATAGCAACAACCATTAACACACCTTCCATTGAAAACAAGCCTAAACTCGCGAACGCAGGACCAGGACAATAGCCCGTCATTCCCCAGCCTATGCCAAACACTGCAGCACCTATTATTAATGGTTTATTAATAATAGTTTGCTTAGAAACATGAAAACCAGATTCAAAAACAGGAGTCTCTCGCTTTAAGATAAATCGAAAAGTGACCATTGTGACCGCTAACGCCCCCATCATGACAAAGGCCAAACTCGGATCCCAATTACCACTAACATCCAGAAAATTTAATACTTTATTCGGATCAATCATTTGCGATAAAGCCAAACCTAGACCAAAAATAATTCCCGCCAATAAGGCGACTAGATTTGTTTTCATTAAACTGCCCCAATAAGATATTTAAGTACAAAAACCGTCAGCATACCGCTAGCCATAAACGTCAGTGTTGCACTAATTGAACGCATAGAAAAATTAGCGATACCACAAATGCCATGACCACTCGTACAACCACTGCCGAGACGCGTGCCAAAGCCGACCAAAAAACCACCGATAATAATCAGCCATAAAGGATAGCCCTCGCGCACAGTCAAGCTACCCTGCGTTAAAAACTGAAACAGTGCCGCACCAATAATTAAACCGATAAGAAATAATGCTCGCCATATCACTTCTTTTTTCGGTGCGCTAAACACGCCATTCATAATGCCACTAATACCGGCCATACGACCATTCAATAAAAGCAACAAACTAACACTAACGCCGATTAAAGCACCGCCTAATAAAGCAGAAATAGGAGTAAAATTTTCCAAGAATCACCATTGAGCTTATGCAAAAAAAGGTTCATTATAAAGGTTCTGATGGATGTGTAGCAAAATTTACATGGCGAGAGCCTTAGTCAGCCTATATCGCGACTTAGCACTATTGCATAATCTCCTTAATCCTTAAAATAATAACTACCACTATGTTTGAAATTGCCGAATTAGGACATAAAGTCAGTAAAACTGACTATCTCGAAAAAGTACCAAAACTACGCACTCAATTGTTAATGCTACAACAACAACTCCGTAGCCAAGGTTTCTCAGTCATCATTTTGATCTCTGGCGTGGATGGAGGCGGTAAGGGTGAGGTCATTAATTTACTCAATGAGTGGCTGGACCCCCGCTACATGCGAACTAACGCCTATGACTCCCCTAGTGACGAAGAAAAAGAACGCCCTAAATTCTGGCGTTTTTGGCGCACTATGCCAGCTAAAGGCACTATCGGTATTTACGTAGGATCATGGTACAGCGCGCCGATAGCCACTCGAGTTTACAAAAAAATTAACGATGCCGAGTTACAGGCTCATTTAACGCATATCAATGAGTTAGAGCAAGAGCTGGCTGATGACGGTACTTTAATCATTAAATGCTGGTTACATTTAAAACAGGAGCAACAAAAAAAGCGCTTAAAACAGCTAGAAAAAGACCCCGAGACAGCATGGCAAGTGACTGAACGCGACAAAAACCATCTTAAAATGTATGACAATTTTGTGGGTGTCGCAGAAAAAGTATTAACGGAAACCAGTACCGCCAAGAATCCTTGGCTCATTGTTGAAGGGAGCGATATTCGCTATAGCAGCTTAACCGTAGGGCAACATATACTGGATAAAATCAATTTACATATTGAAACAATTGAGCACAAAAAAAGCCTGCCTGCAGCGACTTATACACCACAGATAATTCACGGTAATCAGCCAAATATCTTAGACTCACTCGACTTAAGCCTATCGCTAGATAAAAAAACCTACAATGAACAACTGAATTATTATCAAGGAAAACTAAATAAACTGGCACGCCAAGCGCACGAGAAACAAATCTCTAGTGTTTTAGTTTTTGAAGGCTGGGATGCAGGCGGCAAAGGCGGAGCCATACGCCGGCTCACCCACGCGCTTGATGCTAGGAATTACCAAGTCATTTCTGTTGCAGCACCCACAGATGAAGAGCGCATGCAACACTATCTATGGCGCTTCTGGCGGCATATGCCACGCGCAGGTCGCGTAACTATCTATGACCGTAGCTGGTATGGTCGTGTTTTAGTCGAGCGCGCTGAAGGCTTTGCCACAGAAGAAGAATGGACGCGTGCCTACCCCGAAATTCGTAACTTTGAAGAATCACTAACACGGCATGGAGTTGCGATATTAAAGTTTTGGCTACATATTGACCCTGACGAGCAACTACGCCGTTTTAAAGAGCGCGAACAAATCAGCTACAAGCAGCATAAAATCACCGAAGAGGATTACCGTAACCGTGACAAGTGGGATGCCTACTCACTCGCGGTCAACGATATGGTTGCCCGCACCAGCACTCAAGCAGCACCGTGGATCTTAGTAGAAGGCAATGACAAACGCTATGCACGTATCAAAATACTCAAAGCCTACTGTGAAAAGCTCGAGTCTATGCTCGATTAATCTAAACATGAGCACTGTTCAACTCAACTGGCGTATATCCGACAGACTTGTTGCAATCAAAACTTATTATTGCAACACGCCTATCGGCTCATTAAGCATCCAAATGCAAGCTTCTTTATTAGGTAAAATCGAATGGCTCAACGACACCCGCGAGCCATCCAGCAATACTCCTATACAACTCGAACGAATCCTTCATTATTATTGGCATACAGCGAAAATAGACTATACAATTCCACTACTAAAACAAGGCACGGTCTTCCAACAAAAAGTATGGCAAGTGCTTTGCGACATTCCCATAGGCCAAACGAGAACTTACGGCGAACTTGCACAGACTCTAAACACCAGCCCTAGAGCACTTGCTAATGCTTGCCGTAACAACCCTTTCCCGATTATTATTCCCTGCCACCGAGTTGTTGCAAAAACAAGCTTGGGTGGTTATGCAGGACAAACATCCGGTTCTATGCTGATCATCAAGCAAGCCTTATTACGCCACGAAAAGACACTAACTCATGAGCTCTAAACAATTAATCGATGCCTTTGTCGATGCCTTATGGGTGGAAAATGGCTTAAGTAAAAACACCCTCAGCGCTTACGCCAGTGATTTACGCATCTTCAACAAAACTCTAAGCAACCCTATAGAGCAAGCATCTAATAATGACATTCGCTTATTTTTAAGTCAACGCTACGATCAAGGCATTAGTGCTCGCTCATCGGCACGAATTTTATCCAGCTTACGCCGATTTTATACTTATTTATTACGCGAAAAACTAGTCGCCACCGATCCTACCGCATTAATTGATCAACCACAGCTTGGTCGACCTTTACCTGACACGCTAACTGAGCACGATATAGAGTTACTGCTTGAAGCACCAGAGCCTAGCTCTATTTTAGGCGCTAGAGATAAAGCCATGCTAGAAATGCTCTACGCAACAGGCTTACGCGTCTCAGAGTTGGTTAACTTAAGCAACGATCAAATTAACTTGCGCATGGGTGTGCTGCGCGTAACAGGTAAAGGCAATAAGGAGCGCTTAGTCCCCGTCGGCGAGCAAGCCCTAAGCTGCTTAGATGAGTATATGCAACACAGCCGTAAAGCGCTATTATCTGAGCGCCAATGCAATACTATTTTTGTTACTAATAGAGGCGCAGGTATGACGCGCCAAGCTTTTTGGCATATTATTAAGCGCTATGCGAAAAAAGCAGGCATTACAAAAGAATTATCACCACACACACTACGCCATGCCTTTGCGACTCATTTATTAAATCACGGCGCTGATTTGCGCGTTGTGCAACTATTATTAGGCCACAGCGATTTATCCACCACGCAAATTTATACCCATGTTGCTAACGAACGCTTAAAAGAATTACATTCCCAATATCATCCACGAGGCTAATGCTCATATGACCCAAAACATTCACCCCACCGCCTACATCGCAGAGCAAGCGGTACTAGGGAAAAACATTACTATCGGCCCTTTTGCTGTGATCGAGAACCATGTACAAATAGGCGATAACTGCAAAATCGGCGCGCATGCAGTGGTTATGCCTTACACCAAAATAGGCTCGGGCAATACTTTGCACCCACATGCGGTTTTAGGTGACTTGCCTCAAGATACTTCATTTAAAGAAGAAACCGTTTCATGGCTAGTTTGTGGCAATGACAATGTCTTTAGAGAAGGCTTTACTGCACATAGAGCCTCAGAAGAAAATGGCACAACGCTGATCGGCTCTAACTGTTTTTTTATGAATAACAGCCATGTCGCGCATGATTGTCAAATTGGTAATCACACCATTTTCGCCAACAGTGTTGCTGTGGGCGGCTTTGTCCAAGTTGATGATCACGTATTTATGGGCGGCAGCGTGGTTGCTCACCAATTTTGTCGCATCGGCTCTTATGTCATTGTCCGAGGAACAACAGCACTGTCTAAAGACGTGATTCCATTTTGTTTAATTGCCGGCTCCCCAGCTAAACACTATCGATTAAATACCCTGGGGTTAAGGCGCTCCGGCATTACCGGTGATCGCTATAAAGTTATTTCTACCGCCTTTAGACGTTTACGCAAAAACGAGAGTATTGATGATTTAGAAAATACTGAAGAAATCACCTATTTAAAACAATGGTTAGCCGTTAAATCAAAACGCGGATTACATGGTTTTATGGGGCTAGAGAAGAAATAAACGCCAGAAAATGAAAGAATGTACAAATATTAGGCCTGTGGGAATCGTTTTAGCCACGCTATGCGACTAAAGCGATTCCCGCATTATTTGTAATTCCTTATATCAGACATAATTAAAAAACTAGAATAAGTATGAAACTGAGAGCCGGCGCTATTGGCCATTTTGATAATCCAACAGAGAGGGTCATCCGTGATGCTGCAACCACATAGCTCGCTCCGCACCAAGTAAACAACCAATCTGCTTTACTCGCTCAAGATCCCGCCCAAATTAACATCCTCAGCTACTTCATTCCGGTTAATCTGCACATTCGTTGGGTAAGCAAACGATAAATTATTTTTTTGCAAAATATCCGCTATTTGAAATAACACATCTTCTTTGACTTCCAGCCACTTTG
>CBDVDU010000016.1:0-19735 GCA_965372825.1 uncultured Gammaproteobacteria bacterium
CCAGTCCTCTGAGGACTGGCAGTGCTTTCGGGTATTATTTAATTTTGATTCCTAAACAACAATTCTTATTGCTAAATAAGGAACGAAATTAAACAGCAATATACATAGCTTATAGAAGCCCATCCCAGAATAATGAATTGTATCGAACTTGGCTTCTGATAAGGTAAAGCATTTGCTATGTAGCTTATATAGCCAGTTATAGGCGAATGAAAATAACATAAACCATAAGAGTAGTATCGAGAAATTAATAACTGAGCACCAAGCAAGTACGTCACGGATGAGTTCAATAGTCATAATGTTCCTGTTGTAAATAGCGTGAGATTAAGGAATGCAGATTAAATAAAACCCGAAACTTTAGATTATGAAGCACTGCCAGTCCTCAAAGGACTGGCAGTGCTTTCGGATGTTATTGAATTTTGATTCCTAAGTGCCCACGACTCAAAGGCGCGGGTAAATTAATATGCCTTAAATTAAAACTGGGAGGCAATTTGTGCTTGAATTTTTTCTGCCATCGCTTTACTGTTTTCTGCGTCGCGAATAGGGCGACCAACGACAATATAATCCGCACCATTTTGGAAGGCTTGTTCGACACTGACTACGCGTTTTTGGTCATCATCCACACGATTATCTACAGGGCGGACGCCTGGAGTGATAACCAATAATTTATGATCTAAGCTTTCACGTAATAGTGGCACTTCTAGGCCAGAAGAGACGATACCATCGCAACCTATGTTTAGTGCGCGTTTAGCCCGAGATAAAACTAATTGTTGAACATCACATTGAAAGCCTAAGTCATCTAAATCGCCACGGTCTAAACTGGTTAAAGCTGTGACCGCTAAGACTTTTAGATCACCTTTCTCTTTTGTCGCAGCTTCCATAATAGAATCATTACCATGAATCGTCGCCATATCCACACCTTTACTGCTAAGTGCTTTAATTGCTCGGCCTACGGTAGCGGGAATATCAAAAAATTTTAAATCGACGAATATTTTTTTATTTTTAGATTTCAGCCATTCAATAAATGCAAAATAGTCGCCCGACATGAAAATTTCCATACCGACTTTATAAAAAACCACCGAGTCGCCTAGCTCCTCAACCATTGCTTGTGCTTCAGGTATGCTGGGGAAATCGAGCGCCATAATCAGTCTTTCGTTACTTGGTATGGGTTTAGTTGAAATGAATTTTTGAGTCATAATGGCTGTTTTGATAGGGGGTTATAAGGGTATTTGATGTAGGTATTTTTCAGGAAATAAAGCTGTCTGTAAAGTGACATTTTTCAAGCGCTAGGGATTAATGCGAGCGCTTTTTCCAAGTTATCTTTTGAATTATAGAAATGCGCAGAAAAACGAATACCGCCGCCTCGCATAGCACAAATAACATGGTTAGCTTGTAAATGGCTATATAAGGTTTCGTTGGCTATGGTTTTATGTTTAAAAACAACAATGCCAGATTGTAATTTTGCATTTTGTTGGGTCAAAAGATCTAAATCAGGACGGCTTTGAATAGCGCTCATTAAGTATTGCGCATTAGCCAATATGTTTTGCTCAATTTCGGGCATACCTACTTCGAGTAATAAAGATAAGCTGGCAGATAATGCATGTATGCCGAGCAGATTAGGGCTGCCGCATTCAAAGCGTTGCGCTGTGGGGTGGATTGCCCAGGGCTTATTTTCATAGTTATGGATATCTTCCATCATATGCCAGCCGTATTGAGTGAGCTTTAGTTTTTCTCTGGCTGCGGCTGAACTATAAAAAACACCTAAACCTTCTGGGCCAAACATCCATTTATGGCCGTCAGCCATAACAAAATCAGCCTGACATTTCTGTACATCAAATTGCACCGCTCCTAAACTTTGGATGGCATCTATACAGAATAAAATATTACAGTCTTTGCAAAATTGGCCGATTTTATCAATATCTAAACGCAGGCCGCTGGCAAATTGTATGGAGCTAATTGTAATTAACCGTGTGTGCTGATCGACTAAAGCAAACAATGCATCTTCTGGGGATTCTCCGCTGGTTAAATCCGCTTCACGAAATTCTACGCCTTGAGAAGCTAAGGACTGCCAAACGATACGGTTAGATGGGAATTCCTCATTACTGGAAACAATATTGTCACCTGCTTGCCAGTCTAAACCATAAGCAACAAAAGATAAGGCTTCTGAGGTGTTTTTGACTAAAGCAATATCATCTTTACTTGGCGCATTAAGTAAAGTTTGTAATTGCTGACGTAATTCAATTTCTTTTTTTAACCAGTCTAGGTAAAAAGAAGAGCCGTATTGGGTATTTTGTTCAGCAAAATTCTTGACTGCTAAGCTGGTTCGTTTTGGCCAAGGTGCAACAGCAGCATGATTTAGGTGTATGAGTTCGGGGGATAAGGGGAATTCTGGATGATTCATGAGTGTTATATTTTAGGTGAGCGCGGGAATATCATATAGCGAATCTATTGAGCATTCAAAAAATACGACTAAAAAACTTAAAGCTAGAGATTTAAATATTTCAGCCTGTGAGATAGAACGCATATTTTATAAATAAACTAGGATTATACTTAGCTTGAACTACACTTCATTAAACTGAATGAGGAAGATATAGATGCCAGAAAGTTATTCGTTAGTTATAAGTGATACTGTACGCACTTTGAGTTTTTCGGATTATGGTTTTAACGAGCCTGTTTTTTTACTGGAAAATAATACGCAACTTCATTTTCATGGCGCTAATGATGAAATCTTAAAAGATTTGGTTTATACCATTATAAAACAACCTCGGAATTTACTTACCCATTTGCAACGTATCACGCTTTGTTACGAGAAAAATAATGAAACTCAATTGTCTGCGGCCTTGATGGATTTATTTGTTGTTTTAGAGGAGGCAGGTGATGCTATTAAGCAGAGAATGTTAGTTGGAGCGAGAAATCATTTATCTACACCTCTATTTGAACAATTACAGGCTTATCTAAATGCTTCTCAATTAATTCAAGGTAATATTTATACAGTTCTAAGCTCAGGCCGAGAATCTAATAATAATTTGGTTTTGGTGCAACACAATGATTCCGATAAAAATGAAAAGCATGATCCCTTACAAATTGCGCGAGATTATATTGAGTATAGTCAGCTAGAAGATGCTGTTAAAGTGTTAGAGTCGGCCATATTGGAAACGCCGCAGCGTAGTGAACTTCACGCTGATCTAATTGAGCTGTATCAATCCACTAATAATCAAGATGGCTTTAACAAAATGCAGCTTGCTTTGGCAAACATTAATCATCCCATGCAGGTGCAATGGGATGCTCTAAATTCTTACTTTAATCAATAAAATGAAAAGTAAACTAACTGGTCTCTTAGCTGTTGCGCTTTATGGGATGGATGGCAGAACGCATAAAACAATGACTCTGTTTATTCAAGGGCCGTGTAAAGGTGTGGCGAAAATCGTTGAAGAGCATGAAGCAGAAGTGGATATTGTTGATGCGGATGCAATGGATGCTAGAGTTACTTTAGATCATTGTTTAGCACGCAAGCCTTTAAGACCGATTATTATTTTATCCTTAGAAAAACTAAAGATAGAGCATACAATTTTTGTTGAAAAGCCAGTTAAAACTGAAGCTATGCTCGCGGCCTTTAAGGAAGCAAAAGATTGCTTAACAGGGAAAAAGAAAAAACCCACTAAGTTAATAAAACCTGAAGAGCCTATTCACGCAGAAGTAAAGGTTGAGAAAGCAAAAGTTAGTAGGCTTAAGCCCTCTAAAGAAAAACAAGCTCCTTTTGAATTAGCCACAGAGAAAAAAGTTTTCAGTAATCCTTTGGAACAGAAGAAAACTGCAAAACATAAAGCTGCCATGATGATTAATGAGCAGAATTTTTCCAGTTTTATTGGCATAGTGAAGGGGGTTAATTTTAATGATCCCGAGCAGTGGCGTAACGCAAGGTATCACACAAAGCAGTATTATCAGGGATATGTACAGTCATCTATTCAAGTTGCTTATGAAAAAGGGCAGGTTATTAAGCTTAATTCTGGCTGGAAACCATTAATTATCTTGCCACACAGTCATGAGCTTTGGTTAGATGCTGATGATAAACAATTACGTGCATTTGCGGGTGTTGAAGTCAGTTCAGTGCCTGTTTCTGATGGCAAGGTTATGACTTTATCCAAAGTTAATCCAAAAGAAGAAGGGTTTGCAACGAAACTGGATAAATTTCAGGAAATGAATGCTTTTGTTTGGAAATTAGCCTGCTGGACCTCAAAAGGGCGTTATCCTGCTGCATTGAACATATCTGATCCGATTTACCTTAAGCAATGGCCTAATTTTACACGTCTAGTGATTACGCCACATGCGATGCGCATAGCGGCCTTACTTATTGTCGGACCTAGGTCGATGCTGGATATTATTAAAGTGCTTAAAGTCAAACCTCAATATGTTTTTATTTTTGTTAGTGCCGCTTATGCGATTGGTATTTTGGGGCAGTCTAAGCGCCAGGCAGATCAACTTATTACGGCTGAAGTACCAGCAATAAAACCAGTACAGAAGAAAAGTATTTTTAGTCGCATTTTAAATAAGCTTCGGGGCACTGACAAAACATGAGTCAATATAAAATAATTTTTACTGGCCCCGTTGGTGCGGGAAAAACCACAGCAATTGGCTCTCTAAGTGATGTGCCGCTAATGAAAACAGATGAAGCTGCTAGTGATATGACCAAGGAAAGAAAGGCTGAAACGACGGTTGCTATGGATTATGGCATTATGAATATAAATGAAGGCGAGAAAATTCATTTATATGGCACGCCAGGTCAGGAACGGTTTGATTTTATGTGGGATATTTTAACAGTTGGCGGTATTGGCTTGGTTTTATTGTTAGACAATTCACGCGCTGATCCCTTTAAAGATTTGCAGTTTTTTTTAAAGTCGTTTGCTGGTTTTATTCAAGAAACAGGAGTTGCAATTGGTGTAACTCAAATGGATGTCAGTACGCGACCGACTATTGATGATTACCATCGGCAATTAAAGGAACTTGATATGAGCATCCCGGTATTTTCTGTTGATGCACGAGAAAAAAAGGATGTATCAATATTAGTACAGGCTTTAATGTTTTCTTTAGATCCCGGCATAGACGAGGAGTAGTTTAATGAGTGATGCTAAATTGGCGGAGGATTTATATATCTATTTGACGCCCGCAGGCTGCTATTACGCAGTTTCTGCAGTAGAAGAGGATTCAGTTAGAAAATTTTTGCGCAATTTATTAGCGCAAACGAAATCGCCAAAATTAGAGATGTCCAGTTTACAACTGTTAATGAAAAATGATGAACCTGAAAAATGTATTGCATTATTGCAGCGTTGTCAGCAGTTAGGCTGGGTACAAGGTATTAAAGAAGAACGTGCCGTTCCTACAGGTGCATTAGAAGATTTATTACCCGAGTTATTAAGTAAAATTTCAGAAGAAGGCAAGGTTCTATTAGCTGATGATCAAGGATTTTATTTGGCTTGTAATGGCTATGCACATGAAGTTGCAGAAGAAATTTCAGCCCTAAGTGCCGAAATTTCCGTGGTCCATGCTCGGCGCACTGGACTATTAATGAAAAATTTAGGTTTAAATAGTCATGCTTGGGCAGTTATTAATGCATCAGGTAACAGCCAGTTAGGTTTTTGGCCTTTATTTATAGGTGAGACACGTTTTGTTATTGCCATTTCAGGCGTACCACATTTTAATCAGCCTGAATTTATCAGTTTGGTTTGGTTATTAAGTGTTCGTTATGCCAAAAACAAATAATCTATTATTTAAAAAAAGGAAAGGAGAAAGTTATGCGTGAAGAAATGTTAACTTCTACATTAAATGAGTTGAATGGAACTTCTGCTGATATTGAAGCGTCGGGTATTATTTCTACCGATGGTTTGATGATGGCCTCGGTATTACCGGCTAATTTAGATGAGGATAGAGTCGGTGCGATGAGTGCGGCTATGTTGTCTTTAGGTGATAGAACAGCACAAGAGTTAGCTCGTGGAACCTTAGAGCAAGTACTTATTAAGGGCGATAAAGGCTATGTTTTAATGACTTACGCAGGTGATGAGGCGGTATTAACGGTACTTGCTAAATCGAATGCAAAATTAGGTTTAATTTTTCTGGATGTTAAACGTGCGGCGGAAAATATTTCTGAATTATTAAGTTAAAAGATAAGTGGGCTGGTTTACAGCATCGCTCTTTTTATCAATATAAAATAAGGAATAAATTATGCTGCATGATATGAAAGCAGAAGATATTGTCGGCGACTTTACCGAAGTTACGCTTGAGCTGTACGGCGGGTTAAGCAGGAAAATTTTATATACTGAAATTGAAATACCTTACCCTGATGGTAAGCTTATTGTATCGACAACAGATACCAAAGGGGTTATCACTCATGTTAACCACTCATTTATAGAGATGTCGGGGTATGAGGAGGATGAGCTAATTGGTGCTCCGCATTCAATTTTGAGGCACCCAGATATGCCGCCGGCCGCTTTTAAAGATTTATGGGATACTGTTAATAAAGGTGTGAAGTGGCAGGGTTTTGTTAAGAACTTACGCAAAGATGGTGGCTATTATTGGGTAAAAGCGACTGTTATTCCAAATGTCAGAAATGGTGAGGTAATGGGCTACACATCAGTGCGTCGTAAGCCATCCAAAACCAAAGTGGAAGAGTGTATAAAGCTCTACCCTACTTTATTTTAAAGACGGAGAATTTATGTCTTATCAATTTACGGTTAGCCCCGATTTTACGCCAGATCACCTTTCTGGCTGGTATATTTTCAATACTTGGCTACAAAAACAAACAGACAACGCGATTCATTTGGAAATGTACAATGATTTTCATGATCAACGTGCGGCCATTCAACAAAATAACGTTGACCTGATTTATGCTAATCCTTTTGATGCCGCGATGCTGGTGCGTGAAAAAGGGTTTAAGCCTTTAGTCAGACCCCTAGGTATTTCTGATGAAGCGATTGTTGCCGTAAATGTAGATAATCACGTTGAAGATGTCGCGCATTTAAGTGCTGGTATTAAAGTTGCTGTAACAGAAGACCCTGATGTACATATGATGGGTATGATTATGTTAGAGCCAGGTGATTTAGACGCGAGCAATGTCGAAATGCTGCCTTGCGATACTTATGTTTTAGTGGCTAAGCAGTTACTTAAAAAAGATGCTGATGTAGGGATCTTTCTAGCTGAAGCTTACGATGACTTATCTAATATGATTAAAAAGCAATTACGCATATTAGTACGCAGCCAAATCAGCGTTATTCACCATTCTCTTATGATTGGCCCAAGGTTATTGGATCAGCGTGAGCATATACTAAACACCTTAGTTCAAATGGCGGATGATGAAAAAGGTAAAGGCGTGTTAGAAAGCCTAGGATTTACACAGTGGCAAGTAGTTGATGATGAGGAAATGGAATTTATGATTGACCTAATGGATACGTTGACAATGTAATGGAATTTAAAGACAAATTAGTTGTAGCGGTTTCATCAAGAGCTTTATTTAATCTTGACGAATCACATCATATTTTTGAAACAGAAGGTAAAGATGCTTATTGTGCTTATCAAGTAGCACATGAAGATAATATTTTAGAACCAGGCTTTGGTTATGATTTGGTCAAGAAGCTTTTAGCTATTAATGCTTTAACAGATCGAGATAGTCCTTTAGTCGAGGTTATTTTATTATCTCAAAACTCAGCGGATACGGGCTTGCGAATTTTTAATTCGATTAATCACTATGAGCTTGATATTACTCGCGCAGCATTTACCAGCGGTGCTACACCTTTTGGTTATATTCCGGCCTTTGGCGCACATTTGTTTTTATCAGCCAATGCCCAGGATGTAACCAATGCTTTAGCGGCTGGTTATGCCGCAGCAACTATCTTGTCCGGTGTACAGCACCCATCTAAGTGTGAACAGTTACGTATTGCTTTTGATGGTGACGCTGTGCTTTTTTCTGATCAATCTGAGCGTATTTATCAGCAGCAAGGATTAGCGGCTTTTGCTGAAAATGAAAAAAACTCGGCGCGCATCCCATTAACAGATGGTCCTTTTAAAGGTTTTCTAGCGGCATTGCATTGTATACAGTCTCAATTCCCAACAGATCAATCTCCAATACGCACAGCACTCGTTACCGCGCGGTCAGCGCCGGCTCATGAGCGAGTGGTACGTACTTTACGGCAATGGAACATTCGTATTGATGAGGCTTTATTTTTAGGAGGAATGACAAAGCAGGCGTTTTTAACGGCCTTTGGTGCAGATATATTTTTTGATGACCAAAAAAGTCATTGTGAAGCTGCAGCGCAGCATATTTCTACTGCGCATGTGCCGCATGGGGTCTCTAATCAGGCAATGCCTGAATCTGGTACATCATAAAGTTTTCTGTGCTTTCATAAAGCCTAGTAAGGATAAAAGCTTGCTGGTTTAGTTCGATGGTTGATGCTGTGGAGTACTTATTAGGAGCAACTAGTAACAAGGTCTCATTGTTAGCTGTGTTGCAAGTGATCGCTTTTTGTCTCTGGCTTTGGTTTATTACGGTTGTTGTTTTAAGTTCTGAACTGATTTTTTCTATCAGTAATTGATAGGTTTTTTTCTCATTTTTGAGTTGAGAAATCAGTCTAATAATACCTAATTGAAGCGTATTATCACCATCAATAATAATGATATCTTCTGCCGTACCTGAGAAAGAGTTGAGCTCAACTATCAGAAAATCTGAGTCTAAACCTTCTTTAACCAGAGCAATATGAGTGGTGTTTGTCGGTGCCTGGTTATTTTTCCAAATATCTGCTGGGGATACTTTTTCTAGTTTTTTTTCATAGTCAAAAGGTTGTAACTCTAATTTATCTGCAAGCGATAAAAGGTGTTCTGATGTTTTTTGTATTTTTCTAGTGCGCTTATGCTGCTCAATGAACTCGTAGACTGCTTTAATCCCATAAGCTATTTGTTTGCGGGTAGCTCTTTCTTTACTGAGGTTGGGAATTAACGCTTTGTGGGCTGTTAGTTTAGTTGCAATGCTTGAGAGGCGTTCTGCTTGTAGAATAGGGCGTAATAATCGATTGTCTAAGTATAGCGTGCTAAATTCTGTATCAAAACTGAGCCTAATGATTTTTGCAGGGTCTGGTTGACTGTAATCCCAACTATGCGTGCAAGCCTCTGTGTACTGGTTGTTGAGTTTTAACTGCTCACTATATTGGTTTAGTACGGTATGCAGGCGCAATATTTCATTTTGTTTTAAATAATAGGGCTTACATAGATTAAACAACAGGACGGTTTTAATATTTTTACTAATGGTGTCTTGTTGGTTGAAAAAAGACGTGGAATCATTATTTAGCAATTCAAGTAAGGCTTTATCACTTGAAAGTTGATACATTTGCCCCACGATTTTCCATATTTCTTGTGATGAACGCTCATAAATTAAAGCACTTTGTGTTAAACATAAATCACAAATTTTTATACATCGGTTAATGTATAAAGCAAGATGATTATTTTCAGTATCTAGAGTCAGTTGGTAATGCAAGAAAGCTAAATAGCGTAATGAATTAATACTAAGGCGTGCTATTTTTCGTTTTTTCGCATCCAAGCTATCGTCTGTTGTACAAAATAAAGGCTGTAAATCGGTGCATAACTGAACCATGGTAGGTGTTAGTGCATCTAGCAGTACTGGCAAGTGTTGTTGGTATTGAGTGGGAGATTTGTTCAGCGTTTTAAGAACAGTATAAAGTTCATTCGCTGTTTGCACGGCTTGTTTTAAGTTAAGCGAATCTAGCCATTGAGAAATAGCGGTTGCATCTATTGAGAATGGAAGAGCGTGTGTATTTCCCATGTGTTTTATTAGCTTAATTCGTTACTTTTCTTGAGGGTTTATTTTAGCGTGTAAAATTGCAAATAGTTGTGAGTAACCCCACAAAGATATTACAAGAAAATATAAGTCAGTAAGCGAGGGTTTGTCGCGCCATTTCTGACGCGACAAAGGTCTTGAGGTTTTCTAGTTAATACGTACTGCGATTTCGCCGCCAACACTTGCTTTAACCGCACAGAATTTGAATTCTGGGATCTTAGCAGAAGGATCTAAGGCTTCATTGGTTAATAAATTAGCACTGGCTTCGTTATAGCAGAAAGCCATAAATATAGTGCCTTTTTGTATACCTATATCAGCACGCGCATAAGCTGCAATTTTTCCACGCCTAGATTCAATAGTCATAATATCACCTGGTTCTATGCCCATATCCTGTAAATCTTCTGGGTGAACCATAATGACTGGATCTGGCTCAATGGCATCCAGCGTTGGAGAATGGCGTGTCATACTACCTGTATGCCAATGTTCAAGCTGACGACCCGTAATAAAGATAATAGGATATTCAGTATCAGGCATTTCATCAGCGTGAATATAAGAAGCAGGGACAAATTTACCGCGACCTGATGATGTAGGAAAACCATCGGTAAAAATAACTTGCTCGCCTGGATCGCCGACATTTTCTAGCGGGTAAGTTAAAGAATCTTCATTCTCTAATCTATCCCAAGTCATACCAGCAAGACTTGGCATTGCTAGACGCATTTCATTAAACACATCTTCAGGCCCTGTATAAGTCCAACCACAGCCTAAACGATTAGCAATTTCTTGTAAAATCCATAGATCTTGCTTAGCGTCGCCTGGTGGATTCACTGCTTGTCTACCCATTTGTACGCGGCGATCAGTATTGGAGAAGGTGCCAGTTTTCTCATAGAAAGCAGAGGCAGGTAAGATAACATCTGCAAAACCAGCGGTTTCTGTTAAGAAAATATCTTGCACGACAAAATGCTCTAATTTAGAAAAAGCTTCACGCACATGGTTTTGATTTGGATCAGACATGGCAGGATTTTCACCTTCGACGAACATACCAAAAATTTCACCGTCTAAAATGGCATGGATCATTTCTACCGTCGTTAAACCGCGTTTAGAGTCTAATGCAACACCCCATAATTTCTCAAATTTTGCTTGATTTTCAAAGTGCTCAACGGGGGCGTAATCAGGATAAACCATAGGGATTAAGCCTACATCAGATGCACCCTGTACGTTGTTTTGGCCACGTAATGGATGTAAACCTGTACCACGACGGCCAATTTGTCCTGTCATTAAAGCTAAGGCAATTAAGCAACGCGCATTATCGGTACCATGAATATGCTGTGAAACACCCATACCCCATAAAATCATCGAGCTTTTTGAGGTTGCATACAGTCTTGCCACTTCACGTAACATATCCGCATCAATACCACAGATAGGCGCTACTTTTTCAGGGCTGTAATCTTTCAAATGTTCTTTCATGAACTCGAAATCTTCGGTGTACTGAGCGATGTAATCATCGTTCTGTAAACCTTCTTCCAATATTGCGTGCATGATGCCGTTTAGCATGGCCACATCGGTATCCGGACGGAATGCTAAATGATGTGAAGCATATTTAGCAATCGCCGTACGGTTTGGATCTATTAAAATGATCTTAGTGCCTGTTGTAGTCGCATTCTTCATAAAAGTTGCGCCAACAGGGTGGTTTACAGTTGGGTTAGAACCAATAATAATAACCACTTCTGCTAATTTTACATCTTCAACAGGGTTAGATACCGCACCAGAACCTAAACACTCTAAGAGGGCAACAACTGAAGAGGCATGACATAAGCGGGTACAATGATCGACGTTATTAGAGCCAAAGCCCGTACGCACTAATTTTTGAAATAAATACGCTTCTTCATTACTACCTTTAGCAGAACCTAAACCAGCGAGTGCTTTTTTACCTTTTTCATTACGGATTTTTTTAAATCCGCCTGCGGCAAAGTCTAAAGCCTCATCCCATGTCGCTTCGCGGAATACGCTGTCTAAATCATTTGGATCAAGTAATTCAGTGGTTTTTGCTACGCCTTCGCGTCTAATTAAAGGTTTGGTTAAACGCAGTGGGTTGTGGATATAGTTAAAACCATAACGGCCTTTAACACATAAACGGTATTTATTGGTATCACCGTCACGGCCTTCGGTATAAAGGATTTTGTCGTCTTTAACATGATATTTGATTAAACAACCGACGCCGCAATAAGGGCAAGTTGAATTAACGGTTTTATCAGGTGTTTCAAGGCCAACATTGTTTGCTGGCATTAATGCACCCGTAGGACAGACTTGTACGCATTCGCCACAAGCTACGCAACTACTAGCTGCCATAGGATCAGCAATATCAAACACGATTTCAGCGTGCGCGCCACGGTTAGCAAAACCGATAACATCGTTCATTTGCTCTTCACGGCAAGCACGTAAACAGCGCGTACATTGAATACACGCATCCATGTTCACAGCAATTGCCGGGTGTGATAAATCTGCGGCAGGTTGTACGCGTGATTTAAAACGCGGCTTGCCAACTTTTAGTTTTTGTACCCACTGGTCTAATTCAGAATCAAGCTTATAAGGCGAGCCAATTTGTTCAGGCTGGTCCGACTTTAGTAGCTCAAGCACCATTTTTTGTGACTTAACAGCACGTTCGCTGTTTGCCTGTACGTTCATGCCTTCGGTCGGCATACGGCAACAAGAGGGCGCTAAAACACGTTCGCCGTCAATTTCAACCACACAGGCACGGCAGTTACCGTCTGAGCGTAAGCCTTCTGTATAACACAGGTGAGGGATTTCTTTGTTGTGACGTTTTGCTGTTTGCAGGATGGTTTCATCCGCAAACGCAGAAACAGCTTCACCATCGAGAGTGAAGTTGATCATAGGGTTGTTTAAAGTATCTGGATTTGCAGCCATGTCTATTTACCTATTATTTAATCTCTTCAGGGAAGTACTTAATCGCACAGCGTAATGGGTTGGGAGCCGCTTGGCCTAAACCACAAATTGAAGCATCGACCATGACCGAAGATAATTCTTCTAGTAAGTCAGTATCCCAGGTTTCTTCTTCCATAAGTTTTGCCGCTTTAGCAGTACCTACACGACAAGGCGTACATTGACCGCATGATTCTTCTTCAAAGAACTTCATGGCATTGATTGCTAATTCCTTAGCACTATCTTGTTTAGAGAAAACCACTACTGCCGCAGAACCGATAAAACAACCGTGTTCATTTAGCGTATCAAAATCCATCGGAATATCAGCCATAGATTCAGGCAAAATACCACCTGATGCGCCGCCTGGGAAATAACCGTAAAATTCATGCCCGTCTTGCATACCACCACAGAACTCGGCAATTAATTCACGCATGGTTGTACCTGCTGGTGCTAAATGTACACCTGGCTTATTAACACGGCCTGAAATTGAAAATGAACGTAGACCTTTACGTTCATGACGACCGTGTGACGTAAACCACTCAGGGCCTTTTTCCACAATATCACGTACCCAGTACACCGATTCCATGTTGTGCTCTAGGGTAGGGCGACCGAATAAACCGACTTCCGCTAAGAATGGCGGACGCAAACGAGGCATGCCTCGCTTACCTTCGATAGACTCAACCATCGCTGACTCTTCACCACAAATATAAGCACCGGCACCGCGACGTAAATGAATGGGCGGTAAACCAGTAATGCTATTTTCTAGGTTAGCAATCTCTTTTGTTAGAATCGCGCGGCAACCGGCGTATTCATCACGTAGATAAATATAAATCTCATCACAACCCACACATAAGGCGGCAATTAACATACCTTCTAAGAAACGATGTGGATCTGATTCTAAATAATGACGATCTTTAAACGTACCTGGTTCGCCTTCATCAATATTGACCGCCATTAAACGCGGACCATCAAAGCTTTTAACAATGCGCCATTTACGGCCAGCAGGGAATCCAGCACCACCTAAACCACGTAGGCCAGAATCTTCCATTTTTTTGATAACGCTTTCGGTCTCAATAGAACCGTCTAAAACGCCTTTGAGTGTTTGATAGCCATTATCTGCAAGATAGTTATCATGACTAATATAGTCAGTAACACTTGCGGTAATTTCTTTTTTCTCAACGGCAGTAAGCACGTTGACCGGTGTTGCTTCATCAATCGGATTTTGACCAACCACTGCGACTGGAGCATGTTGGCAGCGACCTACGCAAGGCACTTTTTGTACGCGTACGCTATCTGGGTTTAAGCCATTTTCTAGGGCGGTGATTAGGTCATTTGAACCTGCCATCGCGCAAGAAAGAGATTCGCAAACACGAACGGTTAAAGCGGGAGGAGGTGTTTGACCTTCTTTGACTATATCAAAATGATGATAGAAAGAAGCAACTTCATAAACTTCAGCAGGAGAAAGCTTCATTTCGTGCGCGAGAGCGACGAGGTGCTTAGATGAAATGTGCTGATATTGATCTTGAATTTTATGTAAATGCTCAATCAATAAATCATGTTGACGAGATTCACCCGCTAACAGTGCTTGAACTTCTTCTAGTGCTTTTAGATCAACCGCATGACCTTTGGGGCCTTTGCGTTTCTTTTTAGTGATTTGATCTGGGCTTATTGTAATAACTGCCACTCGTATTTCCTCCAGCTCTTTCCGTTTATTGAAGATTACTAATAAATGCGCGCCAAACTATAGAATTATTATACTTGGCAAATTTGATCCACTTTAACAAAACTGTCATATTGAGTTCAAGTAATCTTTTCTTTAGATGTGTATCATAAAAAATGATACTATCCAGATTAATATTATTTAACAACTTATATACACTGAAAATGACCTTGAACCCCCAACATTTATTGACTTTCTCAGTGGTTGCGCGACTAAAAAGCATTACCTTAACTGCGCAGCAATTACATGTCGGCCAGCCCGCTGTATCTGGACAGTTAAAGCTTTTACAAGCCTTTGTAGGCGAACCTTTGTATGAGCGTAAAGGACATCAAATTGAATTAACCGCCGCAGGCGAGGGCTTGTTAAAATATGCGGATAAAATGGATAGCTGCTATATGCAAGCGCATGAATATGTACGCAGCTTGCAACAAATTAGCACTGGCATCTTGCGTATAGGCGCAACGATGACCATTGCCAGTTTTTATTTACCTAAGTATGTCGTCGAATTGCAATCTCAATACGAAGGCGTGCAAGTCTTTATGAAGACTTTAGATACCAGTGAAACATTAGATAACTTATATAATCTTGATTTAGGCTTTATTGAAGGTTCTTTGGCTGGAGTAGAATTACCAAGTAATTACCAAGTCATTGCTTGGCAGCAAGATGAAATTGTCTTGGTCATTCCTGAAAATCATCCGCTTGCACTAGAGTACTCTGAGTATGTGCCTTTGGAAGTATTTACTGAACATCAAGTGATTTGGCGTGAACCTGGGTCAGGTGCCCGACACGTTGTTGAGGGAGCGTTAATAGAGGCTGATATTAATGCTCCAGTCAATATTGAAGTAACTGGTGTTTCAGCTGTCAAAGAATCAGTTCGCGCAGGGTTAGGCATCGGCTTTTCTTCAGCGATGGCCTTAAAAAATGAAGCAGCAGGATTAGCTTCTCGCAGAATAGGCAGTGCCCAAGGACTAACTTGGCAATTGAATATTATTGCTCCTAAGCCAGCTTTGCAATCTCGCGCCACTCAGGCTTTTTTATCTTTTTGCATGGAAGATAAAGGCTAAATCTACATACTTTTATAAGGAACGATACACTGTGCATTATTTATTACCGTTATTATTTGTCCTCACAAGCACTCATGCCATGGCGGCATTTAATATTAAACAAGTGGCTCAAGGTATCTATGTTCATCAAGGGCCAATAGAATTACCCGATGTCTATAATCATGATGCTATTGCTAATATTGGCTTTATAGTCGGTAAAAAATGCGTTGCCGTTATTGATAGTGGTGGCAATCCGGAGCAAGGTCGCTTATTGAAAAAGACGATTCAGAAAATAACGGCTGTTCCCATTTGTTATGTGATCAATACGCATGTACATCCTGATCATATTTTTGGTAATAGCGCGTTTAAAGATATTCCTAATGTAAAATTTGTTGGTCATGCAAAGCTTGCTAGAGCCATGGCGGTAAGAGGGGGGTTTTATATAGGTCGCTCTATGGAACAAATTGCAGTAAAGCTGACGGAAAAAGATATTATTCCGCCGAATATAACGGTAAAACACACTTTAGAACTTGATTTGGGTGGGCGAATGCTTGTTCTAAAAGCTTATCCCACAGCACATACCGATAATGATTTGACCGTATTCGATAAGCAAACTAATTCCTTGTGGATGTCTGACCTGCTATTTGTCGGACATTTACCAGTATTAGATGGTAGTTTAAATGGATGGTTAAAAGTAATAGCTGAATTAGAAAAACAGTCATTTGATGTTGTTATCCCTGGGCATGGCTCTATCGATCGTGATTGGCCGGAAAGTGTACAAGCAGAAAAACACTACTTACAAAAATTAGCGACAGACGTGCGAGCTAAAATCAAACAAGGCAAATATTTAGAAGATGTTTTGCAAGATGATGATTCGATATTTAAAGCGCAATGGCAATTATTTAATGAATTCCATAAAAAGAATTTAAGCAGTGCGTTTGCGGAATTGGAATGGGAAGACTAATTGTCTCGGATTGAAGAGCAGTGAGCTTACGCTACCAAATTAACTTAAAGATATTTCTTTCTGCGGTCTTTATTTTAATGCTTGGTGCAGTCGTCGCTATTTGGCAAGCAAGAAATGCGGTCAATAAAGAAGTCGATTCGTCTATTAACCTTGCCGTGCAACTGATTAAGTTGGGGGTTGTGCACAACGGGGAAAATACAGCGGATAGTACTCATTGGCTATCTAGTCTTAATAGCTTAAACGAAACTCGGCATTTAACTATCCAATTAATAACGCCGGCTGGTAAGACGGTTAGCCTGATACGCAAAAGCTCTAAAGCCGCGTTACAAGATTCACCGCCCGAGTGGTTTGTACATTTAGTGGCTCAGTCTTATGCGGATACGGAATACCCTCTTAGCCAGACTGAGGGGACACTTATTATTCAAGCGAATCCCTTGGATGAAATAAGTGAAGTTTGGCATGAAAGTATCACTTTTTTTACTTTACTATTATTGTTAACGTTACTGACTTTTGTCTTAGTTAATTTACTGTTTAATAAGGCGTTAGACTCTATTGAGCAGATTGTTCAGGGCGTTCAGCGTATTGAAACAGGAGAATATCAGCAAAAATTGCCTGAATTCTGTATACGTGAATATGCCAGTATTGCTAAAGCAGTCAATCATATGTCAGAGGAATTAAATAAAGCACAACAGGAAAACCGCAGCTTAACCAAAAATTCTTTAGAGATACAGGAAGAAGAACGTCAGCGACTGGCGCAAGAGCTACATGATGAATTGGGGCAATCTTTAACTGCGATAAAAGTGATGGCGGTTACTGCTGCGCATCCTAAATCTGATACCATTAAAATTACTGCTTCGATAGCTGATATATGCGATCACTTAATGGTCGTAGTGCGCAGTATGATGCATCAATTACATCCACTGATATTGACAGAATTAGGTTTAAAAGCGGCTCTCGATGATATGCTGAATCATTGGCAGGAAAGAAACCCAACATTGGCAGTATCAATAGAGTGTAGCGCTGAAGTGGATGGTTTGGAAAAGAAAATGACGATTCAAGTTTTTCGAGTGATTCAAGAATGTTTAACTAATATTGTGCGTCACGCAAATGCACAACAGGTATCAATTAAGCTGACGATGGAAAACCTAACGGAAAAAAAATTACATTTACTAATTCAGGATGACGGTCAGGGGTGTGACTTAGCTAAAGTTAATGCAGGCTTTGGTTTGCGTGGTATGCAGGAAAGAGTAAAAACACTAGGTGGCGAGTTAATGATAGTTTCGCAACCCAATCAAGGTATGCAAATAACAGCACAAATTCCACTTAAATGAAAACAAAAGTCATTCTGGTCGATGATCATGCGGTGGTACGCGCCGGATTTAAAATGCTACTGTCTACCGAAGAAGGTATTGAGGTTATTGCCGAAGCAGAGCGGGGCGAGCAGGCGATTCAACTGTATCAAGAAAAACAGCCCGATGTCATGGTGATGGATATATCCATGCCAGGTATCGGCGGTCTTGAAGCCATTCGACGTATTTGTAATCGACATAAAGCGGCTAAAATTTTAGTTTTTAGTATTCATGAAGAGTCCATTTTTATCAGTCGTGCGCTAGATGCCGGGGCAAAAGGATTTATTAGTAAAAATAGTGCGGCTAATATATTAATTGAAGCGATTCAATGTATTAATCACGGGCAGATTTATATCGAACAAGGATTAAAAAATACATCATCATTAGCGCCAAGTGAGACAGTACAAACAGATCATCAGGCGACTATTAAAGCTTTTTCGCCGCGTGAATTTGATGTGTTTTTACTACTAGCCAAAGGGCATACAAGTCATAAAATTGCTGAGCAGCTTTGTATTGGTTATAAAACAGTGGCTAATTACAGTACACAAATAAAGAAAAAGCTAAGAGTCTCTAGTGTTGCCGAGTTAGCGCATATTGCTGTTTTATATGGCATGGTTAATCATTAAATGCTTATAAAGATGTATAATGTACATCGTTGTAACTTCTCATTATTAAAGGGTACAGTCAGTTTTTCCAGTGTGTCATCCTGCATGCTGTTAGCAGGAATCTATGCTCAACGTAGATTCCCGATTAAAAACTTCGGGAATGACGATGTTTTTACAGGTATTTGCCTGTGAATAATGAGAAGTTACGCATCGTTTATTGTTATTAGCTGAAAACAGGAACCTTTTATATGAAA
Organism: uncultured Gammaproteobacteria bacterium; assembly: GCA_965372825.1. Classification (GTDB taxonomy): domain Bacteria; phylum Pseudomonadota; class Gammaproteobacteria; order Methylococcales; family Methylomonadaceae; genus Methyloprofundus. The sequence continues at coordinate 18,705 of CBDVDU010000016.1, forward strand.
TTACAAAAATTACTATGCCTTGGTTTAGTGTTTTTATTACCCGCTATGGCATATGCTGCGAAAGATGAAACCATTTGGAATCAAGTTTTAAAACAGCAGTTTTTTGCTGGGAAACAACTTTTAAACGGTGATGATATTATTCAACTGAGCACGCCAGTGAGAGCTGAAGACCCAGCTTTAGTTCCGATAAAAGTAACAGCAAGTTTTCCGCAGACTAAAGAAAAATATATTAAGCGTATTTTGTTGGTGATTGATAAAAACCCCTTTCCTTTTGTTGGTGAGTTTGAATTTACACCAGATAGCGGCAAGGCGGATATTGCCATGCGAGTTCGAGTGAATACTTACAGTTATATTCGTGCCATTGCTAAAATGAATACCGGCGAACATTATATGGTTAAAAAGTTTGTTAAAGCGAGTGGTGGTTGTTCCGCACCGATTGGTGCAGATTATGATGCGGCTATGGCACGTTTAGGGAAAATGAAATTTAGACTTGATAAGAAAGTCCAAGATGGCAAGCCAACTATGGCGCAATTACTTATTAGCCATCCTAATATTACTGGTATGCAAATGGATCAGGTGACACGATTTAAGCGTCGCGCACACTTTATTAAACAAATAAAAGTCACGTTTAATGATAAGCCAATTCTAACGGCTAAAACGGATATTGCAATTAGTTCTGATCCAAATTTTCGGTTTTATTTTGTACCAACAGAGGAAGGCGAGTTAAAAGCAGAATTTACTGATACTTCTTGTGAAAGCCCTGTTAGTCGTGATGTTTGTGAAACAGGGAAGTCTTATACTCAAACATATAGGGTTGTACCTTAATAGTTAGGAATCTCATAAAAATGCTCATACCCAGTCATTATAATTTGGCTATAAAGAATGAGCTTATCGGGGCGCAGTGTTTTAGCCTGCTATTTTAGGCTACGAAGGCAGGCTAAAGCACTGCGCCCCATTTTATATTACTATTAACTTAATGGCAGTGGGGCTCTAAAGCGGGTAAGTTTATTCTTTTAAGGTTCCTTAGGAGG
>CBDVDU010000017.1:0-19448 GCA_965372825.1 uncultured Gammaproteobacteria bacterium
GAAAGTATTGGGCAAGGACTGGATGAAGAACTATATTAAGCAAGCCAGCAAAGGTGGTATTGAGCGGGTTTTGGTGTAATAAATAGCTAATAAGGAATATGCATCAAATAACGTCGATACTCTTAAAGCATCCCCGACTAAATAAACTTTTTTTTGGGCGTGGCTTTCGCCCGCCTTTAACTCCGGGGCGAGCTGTGGCGGGAAAACGCCACGCCCTACAAAATTAATAGCCGTTGATGCGACTCCTACATCAGCACACCTTTATAAAGTTTTCACCCATAAATCATGGCAAGTAAACCACGTAAGAACGGCTATTTTTATATCACTGCACATTAAATAAACGTCTAAAATTCTCATTTGACTGCTGAGATACCGTATCAAAGCTAGTCTCACGTAAATCTGCAACATATTGCGCGACATGCTGGACATAAATTGGATAATTAGACTTACCGCGAAAAGGCGAAGGCGCTAAATAAGGTGAGTCCGTTTCAATTAAGTAACGATCTGCTGGTACTTTTTTAGCTACATCCTGAATAGCTTTAGCATTCTTAAAAGTAACAATACCTGAAAAAGAAATATAAAAATTCAAATCCATCGCTTGCTGCGCAAAATCCCAATCTTCGGTAAAGCAATGAATGACACCGCCCACTTGATCAGCTCCATTTTCCTTTAACATACGCAAAGTATCATCTCGCGCCTCACGCGTATGAATAATCAGCGGTTTTTTAGTCGCTTTAGACGCCTCTATATGATTAATAAAACGTTCATGCTGCCAGGCCAAATCACCTTCACTACGAAAATAATCCAAACCTGTTTCACCAATCGCCACAACTCGTGGGTTATCGGCTAAAGCAATCAATTCATCTGCGGTTGGGTCTTGTCCTTCATCAACATTAGGATGCACTCCGACGGATAAAGAAATATTCGGATAAGGTGCAACCAAATCACACATAGCCGGATACGCTTCTAAATCAATACTAATGCACAGCATATGTTCAATTTTCTGTTTATCCGCTTCCGCCATAAAGCAGGAAAAATCATTTTGGTAAGGACTTAAATCAAGTTTATCGAGATGACAATGTGAATCTATTAACATAGGTAGACAGTAAATTTAGAAAGTGGTTTTAAATTACTAAGTATTGTAAATTAAATGTACGTATTCAGACACCCCCTAGAAATTTCATCAATTTTTTTGTGAGGTCTCTCAATATTTACATTTTCAGCTCGTCATTCCTGCATTCTGTTAGCAGGAATCTACGTTTAACATAGATCCCCGATAAAAGACTTCGGGGATGACGATATTTTTATATGAAATTTAAGGGAAGTATGTGAACGATTACAATTAAATAGAATCCAAGGAAATAGTTTTGCAATAAAAAAACACTCTACTTAATTAGCAGAATGAGCTCAATCACTAGCTAAACCAGTTAGGAGGCAAGCACATTCAAAGAGATGTTATTGGTAAGTTAGGAAGTGCTGATTTGCGAGGATTCCTTACGATTTTATACCTTAAAGGAATGCGGATCACGGGGGTATATATATTTAAGATTACTTATAATGCTCAGGAACTAAGCCTAAGTAGGATTATCTTATCCTAGAGAAGCACCAAAATAGATTTATTTAGGTGCTTTTGTTTTTTGAACTTGTTTATTTAATACTTTATATTGAGATTTTAGCTTTAAAATATGGATAAAAGCCGCTAAAAAACCAATAAAAATACCCGCAAATAACTCTATCGTTAGAGCGACAGCTAAAGGCAGTTTAATACTCGTTATATAAAGATTAACTTCTACTGAATGAAAATTAAGCAATGAGAAGGCAAGTGCGATAACCGCAATTAGTGAAAAAAAAGCCAGCACTATAATCCGCATCATAAAATATCTCTCTCAAGCTTAGTAATAGTTAGTCAGTTATTTTATATTTATGTCGAGTTTCATCAACTCTATCTCGTAATTCCTTACCCGGCTTAAAATGTGGAACAAATTTTTCCGTTAAAGAAACTGCATCGCCTGTTTTAGGGTTACGCCCTATTCTTGGCTTACGATGGTGCAGAGAAAAACTACCAAAACCACGTACTTCTATGCGCTCATTAGTTGATAATGATTGGCTCATTTGCTCTAAAATACATTTAACAGCCAGCTCAACATCTTGCAAAGCTAGGTGTGGTTGTTTTTTAGATAATTGCTCGATTAATTCAGATTTTGTCACACTATGTCCTAATATATTTAATTGATTTGTTAAAATCAATTTAATAAACCATACCGAGTTAGATAGTCACTTAAAACTCAGACACAAAAAAGGGGCTTAATCTTTTATAACTAAGCCCCCTTCTTTAGATATTATTTATCCAATTGCTTGAATAAATCCCCCATAGTTGGAGTACCAGCAGCAGCTTCTGAGTATTCTTTCATCACTGTTGCTTCTTCATCTGAATCTTTTGCTTTGATAGACAAAGAAATAGCTTTGTTTTTCTTATCAACGCCGATGAATTTAGCTTCAACTGCATCGCCAACAGAAAGCAACTTAGTTGCATCCTCAACGCGATCACGTTGAATTTCAGAAGCGCGTAAGTAACCTTCGATACCTTCCGCTAGAGTAATAACCGCACCTTTAGCATCAACTTCTTTAACAACACCTTTTACCATGCTGCCTTTTTCGTTAAGAGCAATATAGTTTTGGAAAGGATCTTGTTCTAGTTGTTTGATACCTAAAGAAATACGCTCACGCTCAGCATCAACAGCTAAAATAACTGTTTCTACTTCATCACCTTTTTGGTACTCACGGATAGAATCTTCTGGTGTATCTGACCAAGAAATATCAGACATATGAACCAATCCATCAATATTACCATCTAAGCCGATGAAAATACCGAAATCAGTGATTGATTTAATTTTACCTGAGATTTTATCGCCTTTGTTATGTGTAGCAGCAAACTCATCCCAAGGATTAGTACGACATTGCTTCATACCCAATGAAATACGACGTCTTTCTTCATCGATTTCAAGGACCATAACTTCAACTGGGTCACCTAATGTAACAACTTTAGATGGGTTAACATTTTTGTTAGTCCAATCCATTTCAGAAACGTGAACTAAACCTTCAACGCCTTCTTCAATTTCAATAAAGCAACCGTAATCAGTTAAGTTGTTAACTTTACCTGTTACACGTGTACCAGCTGGGTAGCGAGTGCCAATATCATGCCATGGATCTTCCGCCATTTGTTTCATACCTAATGAAACACGTGTCTTCTCTTTGTCAAACTTAAGAACTTTAACTTGGATTTCTTGACCGATTTCAACACACTCAGAAGGATGACGAACACGACGCCATGCCATATCTGTGATATGTAATAAACCGTCGATACCACCTAAGTCGATGAATGCACCGTAGTCTGTTAAATTCTTAACAATACCTTTGATGACCGCACCGTCTTCCAATGTTTTAAGTAACTCATCTCTTTCTGCGCTGTATTCTTTTTCTACAACAGCACGACGAGACAATACAACATTGTTACGTTTTTGATCGATTTTGATAACTTTAAATTCAAGATCACGCCCTTCAAGGAACGTAGTATCTCTAATAGGACGAACATCAACTAATGAGCCTGGTAAGAAAGCACGTAGTGCACCAACAGCAACCGTGAAACCACCACGAACTTTGCCATTAATACGACCAATAATTGTTTCTTCGCCTTCAAACGCTTTCTCGAGATCACCCCAAGCTTGGTGTTTCTTCGCTTTATCACGTGAAAGTAAAGTTGCACCTAATCCATCTTCGATCAAATCTAAAGCTACTTCAACCTCGTCGCCAATTGCAACTTCAAGATCACCTTCAGCATTCAAAAATTGCCATCTTGGAATGACGCCTTCTGATTTTAATCCCGCACTAACGATAACTTTATCATTATCGATATCTACGACTGTACCCGTTAGCATTGCGCCTACGCGCATTACCGTTTGTTTTTCACTTTCTGCAAATAATTCAGCAAAGCTCTCGCTCATTGTATTTATGTCCCAGACTAGTATTTGTAATCCTAGTCTCTATCTCTGTAGTTAAAAAAATAGCTGTATGTCATCACACAACCACCAAAAGTATTACTTAATAGTCAAAGCCAAGACTTTATTGATAACTTCATCGATGCTTAAAGCAGATGAATCTAAATATAAAGCATCCTCAGCGATGGATAACGGAGCTGCTTTTCGTTCGCTATCGCGACGATCACGCAACTCTATCTCTCGAGTAATCTGATCAAGATTAGCATCAATTCCTTTTTCTTTCAACTGTTTAAATCGTCTTTTGCCTCTTTCTTCAGCGCTAGCGGTTAAAAACACTTTAAAAGGAGCCTCAGAAAAAACTACAGTCCCCATATCTCGACCATCAGCAACCAAGCCCGGTAGCTGACAAAAATCTTTTTGTTTATGCAATAAAACAGCACGCACCTCAGGGTAGGCTGCAATAGTTGAAGCTGCTGCACCTGTTTCTTCTGTAGGTAATCTATGAGTAATATCGACGCCGTCCAATTTCACGGTTAGGGTATCATTGCATTCAAATGACAATTGCATTTCTCGTGCAATCTGCGCAATGGCTACCTTGTCAGTGAAATCTGCTTGCTTATCCAAAGCCGATATAGCTAATGAGCGATAAATCGAACCACTATCTAAATAATTCCAGCCTAGTTTTTTGGCAACCGCACGACTTACAGTGCCTTTGCCTGCACCACTAGGCCCATCAATGGTTAAAACAGGAATAGTCACACTTTTTCCTCACTACTGATATTTAACCCAAGTTGACTTGCTAAGGCAACAAAATCTGGAAACGAAGTATTTACATTGGCACAATCATCAATAAGGATAGTATCAGTTGCACGCAACCCTGCGATCGCAAATGACATAGCAATACGATGATCATGATGAGAAACCACTTTTCCACCGCCTATTATCCCACCTTGAATAATCATGCCATCTTCTGTAGGTTTCGCATCGACGCCTAAGGTTTGCAAACCATCTGCCATCACCTGAATACGATCGCTTTCTTTGACTCGTAATTCTTTTGCGCCGGTCAAAACCGTTTTACCTTCTGCACAAGCTGCCGCGATAAATATCACAGGAAACTCATCAATTGCCAATGCCACTAATTCTTCTGGAATGGCAACCCCTTTAAGTTGCGCACTTTGCACTCGTATATCAGCCACTGGTTCTCCGCCAATCGTGCGCTGATTACTCAACTCAATATTCGCCCCCATTAGTTTAAGAATATTGATAACGCCAGTACGTGTCGGATTTACACCCACATGCCTTAACGTTAAATCTGAATCTGGCGCAATAGAAGCGCCAACTAACAAGAAAGCCGCTGAAGAAATATCGCTAGGCACATCAATATCAGTCGCTGTTAATTTTCCTGACCTTGATACCGACGCTTGATTACCTTCTTGCTTAACAGGGTAATTAAATCCCGCTAACATTCTTTCCGTATGGTCGCGCGTTGGCGCTGGCTCAGTAACCGATGTAACACCATCCGCATATAAACCCGCTAATAATAGACACGATTTAACTTGCGCACTGGCAATCGGCATGTCGTAATGAATACCATGTAATTCAACTTGCCCACGTATTGTTAATGGAGCCCGCCCTTGATCTGCACTTTCAATTACTGCGCCCATTTGACTTAAAGGATCAATAACGCGTTTCATCGGGCGACCCGATAAAGATTCATCACCCGTCAATACAGTATCAAACTTTTGACCAGCCAACAAACCACATAACAAGCGCATCGAAGTGCCTGAATTACCCAAATATAAAGGCTCTTTAGGTGCTTGTAAACCATCTAAACCAACGCCATGGATAGTTACTTCACCATTAACAGGCCCTTCAATGTTGACTCCCATAGCTTGAAAAGAGCGTAAAGTCGCTAACGCATCTTCACCTTCTAAAAAACCAGAAACATGAGTAACACCTTCCGCTAGAGAACCTAGCATAATAGAACGATGGGAAATGGATTTATCACCTGGCACACGCGCTTCACCGCGCAAATGGCCGCCCGGCTGAACGGTAAAAGTAATCGATTGAGTCATAATTTTTGGTATTGATCTAAAAAACGTTGGCGCGCATTTCTGGCGTATGTAAAAGTATCGTACAATTCTTGAGTTTTATTCTGTTCAAGCATCTGATTAATACCTTGCAATTCTGTACATAACTCTTGAATTAGCGGAATTATTTGCTCTTTATTGGCCATACAAATATCCAGCCACATGGTTGGGTCACTTGATGCTATACGGGTAAAATCTTTAAATCCACCGGCAGCATATTTAAATATATCTACCGTTTCATCTTTTTTACCCAATAAATCAACTAAAGAAAAAGCCAAAATATGCGGTAAATGGCTAGTCGCGGCTAATACGGCATCATGCTGCTCTACACTCATCAATGAAACATCACTGCCAATGGTTTTCCAAAAGTTTTGTGCTACACATAAAAAAGCAGGATCAGCTTGCTCAGCAGGCGTTAAAATCAAACGCCTACCTTGAAATAAATCATCTAAAGCTGCTTCTACACCGCTGTTTTCCGCACCTGCAATCGGATGCGCAGGAATAAAGTTAGCTGGAATAAAGCCAAATACGTCTTGTAGTGCTGCAACGACATTACCTTTAGTACTGCCGGCATCCATATATAATGCTTTATCAGACCAACAAGGCGCTAATTGCTTAAAAATAACAGGCATCGCTCCCACAGGTGTAGCAATTACAATGCAATCCGCACCTGCTATAGCCTCAGCCAAATCAAAACTATAGCTATCAATAACTTTTAATTCTTGCGCGCGTAATAAGTTAGCACTGTCTTGCTCACGACCATAAGCACTAATCTCTTTGCATAGATTATGCTTTCTTGCTGCCCTCGCAATAGAGCCACCAATCAGCCCTACACCAATAATGCAGAGTTTATTAAACATCGGCTAAAACAGCTTTTAAAGTACGAATAAAAAATTCATTTTCAGCTTGAGTACCAATACTAATACGCAAATGATGAGGCATTTCATAATTAGCAACAGGGCGAACAATCACACCTTTATGCAATAGTGCGGTATTTATTGCACTCGCATCACGCTTTAAATCAACTGAGACAAAGTTACCTACTGATTCAACCCAAGACAAACCTAGATCGACAAAAGCATCTGTTAATTGCTTCATTCCAGCATTATTAAGCGCTACTGTTTGTTGCAAATAATCAGTATCACTTAATGCAACTTCTGCTGCCGCTAAGGCTAAAGCGTTATTATTAAACGGTTGTCGTACGCGGTTAAGAATATCTGCCATTTCAGGACTAGATAAACTGTAGCCTATGCGTAAGCCTGCTAAACCATAGGCTTTAGAAAAAGTACGCGTAATCACTAGATTGGGATATTGTGCTAACCACGCAATTGAGCTGGGATAATCTTCTTTAGAAACATACTCAAAATAGGCTTCATCTAAAACGACAATAACCTGCTCAGGCACTGCCGCCAAAAACTCACTTAAAGCCTGCTCGGTCAGGTAAGTTCCGGTAGGGTTATTCGGATTGGCAATAAAGATTAAGCGCGTTTTATCAGTAATTGCCGCAAGCATACCCAGCAAGTCATGGCCATAATTAATTGCAGGAACTACTTTAGCCGTTGCGCCAGCCGATTGCGTCACTATAGGGTAAACAGCAAAAGCATGTTGCGAAAAAATCACTTCTGAATCTGTGGTCAAAAAAGCTCGCGCTAAAATTTCTAAAATTTCATTAGAGCCATTACCTAAAGTAATTTGCTCGCTTTTTAGCTTATATTTTTCCGACAAGGCAGCTTTTAATGCAAAAGCATTGCCATCAGGATAACGTGATAATTCAGAAAAACTGGCCTGTATCGCGGCCAGCACTTTTGCGCTCGGGCCTAAAGGGTTTTCATTAGAAGCCAGTTTAACAATTTCACTCAACCCTAATTCACGTTGCAACTCAGAAACAGGCTTGCCACCTTGGTAAGGAACTAGTTTTTGTACGCCAGAAGTGGCTAATGCGCTGATGCTTTGCATATATTTATCGGTATTGTTTTGAAAAAAGGCGAATAAAAATCCGCTCTGACTATTAACTGCTATAAATGAGGCTATGAACTTAAGACAGGACAGCTTATAACTCGTAAGGCGAACCTCAGTCCGCCATTGCTAAAAAAGCGGACTGAAGTCCGCCCTACAAATAGGGTAAACGTCCTATTTTAAATTTGTCGCTGCCTTAAAATGGAATCCATAAATAAAGTAAAGCTATAAAACAGCCTTAGGGTAAGAACCTAAAACCTTAATCATAGTGACACGAGACTGTAATTCCTCTAATGCTAAAACAACATTCTGATTGGTTTGATGTCCATCAATATCTATAAAAAACAGATAATCCCACAAACCTTGGCGTGAAGGACGAGACTCAATCTTAGTTAGACCAATATTATGTTCAGAAAACGGCTCTAAAATACCATATAAAGCCCCAGGATTATTTTTTGTAGAAATCAATAATGAAGTTTTATCTTGCCCTGTAGAATTAGCCGTTAACTTACCGATAATCACAAAACGCGTGGTATTATCTAGCTCATCTTCAATATTACATTCTAGCAAGTTAACATTATAAATTTCTGCCGCTAACTCACCCGCAATGGCTGCTGCGCCTTGTTGCGATGATGCAATTCTGGCAGCTTCTGCATTACTACTGGCTTCCGTACAACGAACATTGGGTAAGTTTTCTTCCAGCCATTTACGGCACTGTGCTAATGATTGTCTATGCGAGAAAACCTCAGTAATTTCACTTAAATTTTCAACATTAGATAACAGATTATGGTTAATTCTAATGGCAACTTCACCGCACACCTGCAATGGTGACATAACAAAACGATCCAAAGTATGCGTGACCATACCTTCAGTAGAGTTTTCAATAGGGACAACACCGAACTGACAGTGTCCGTTTTCTACCGACTCAAAAATAGCCTCAATCGTGGGCACAGGCTCAGCTTTAACGGCCTGACCAAAATGCTTAAAGGTCGCTTGCTGAGTAAATGTACCTTCCGGCCCTAAATAAGCGACTTGTAAAGGCTTTTCTAAAGCTAAACAAGCCGACATTAACTCACGAAAAAATCGTGCTGCCGTATCATCACTTAAAGGCCCGGGGTTTAATTCTTGAATACGCCTAAGCACTAACGCTTCTCGGTCAGGACGATAAAAGCAAATATCTTCACCTGCTGCTATCTTAGTTTTTGCAACTTCTTCAGCCAACGCTGCGCGCCGATTAATTAACTGCAATATCTCCTGATCAATGGCATCAATCTGACCTCTTAATTCAGCAAGGGGGGTTACGTTACTCATAGCGTCAATATAAAGTAATTTAGTGAGTTCGTTCAAATTCAGCCATAAACTGAATTAAAGCCTCCACGCCTGATTCAGGCATGGCATTATAAATACTTGCGCGCATTCCACCTAATAAGCGGTGTCCTTTTAACGCCCAAAAGCCTTGTTCTTGAGCAGCTTCAAGGAACACAGATTCCAATTCCTTGTCAGCAAGAATAAAAGGGACATTCATACGTGATCTATCCGCAATAGCAACAGGGTTGCTATATAAACTAGAGCGATCAATAGCTGCATATAAGTTTTGTGCTTTGCGTTGATTGACCTGTTCGATACCGGCAATTCCACCTTGCGCCTTTAACCACTGCAATACTAAACCGACTAAATACCAACTATACGTTACTGGCGTATTAAGCATTGATTCATACTTCACTTGCTGTTGATAATTAAACACATTAGGCAGGGTTGATTGCGCCTTACCCAGTAAATCCTCTCGAACAATGACAACCGTTACCCCTGCAGGCCCCATATTTTTCTGAGAACCCGCGTAAATCAAGCCAAATTTACTGACATCAATCTGACGCGATAAAATATTAGACGACATATCCGCGACTAAGGGTAAATCACCGACCTCTGGAATATCAGAAAACTCAAGACCATGTATTGTCTCATTTGGCGTGTAATGTAAATAAGCCGCTTGCTGATCTATATTCCATGTTGATGGGGCTGGTATAGCGGTAAAATTATTCGCTTCAGCACTGGCAGAAACCACAACATCACAATAATTTTTAGCGGCTTTTAGTGCTTTTTCTGACCATGCTCCTGTATTGATATAACAAGCTTTCGTTTTATTGCCTAAGATATTAGCCGGAATAAATGAGAACTGTGCCGTAGCACCGCCCTGTAAAAACAATAATTTGTAATTATCAGGGATCGCCATCAACTCACGTAAATCACGATGCAATGTTTCAGCCATGCCCATAAATTCAGAGCCGCGATGACTTATTTCCATCACCGACATACCAGAGCCTTGCCAATCGAGCATTTCAGCTTGCGCCTGTTTTAAAACAGACTCAGGCAACATAGAAGGCCCAGCACTGAAATTATAGATTTCACTCATTTTCAGGCTCGCCCTCGTCAGAGTCTAGCGTATCCAATGTTTCATCTATTACTTTAGCAGCCTCATTCGTTTCTTGAGTTTCAGCATCAACTTGTGACTCCTCTAACTCTTCATCTTCAACTAAACCATCAATTTTATCCACACCGACTAATTTTTCAGTCGCATCTAAACGAATAACTTTAACGCCTTGGGTATTACGACCCACGACTGAAATTTCATTAACTCGGGTACGTACTAATACGCCACCATCAGTAATCAACATAATTTCATCATTATCCGAAACTAAAACAGCCCCAACTACGTTGCCATTTCGTTCAGACGTTTGCATCGAAATCATGCCCTGACCACCACGCTTATGACGCGTAAATTCCTCTAATTTAGTACGTTTACCATAACCATTTTCAGTAACATTGAGTACTGTACCTTCCGAAGACGTAATCATAGAAATAATCTTCTGCCCCTCGCCAAGGCGCATACCACGAACACCCGTTGCCGTACGCCCCATTGAACGAACATCAGTTTCGCTAAAGCAGTTTGCTTTACCATTACTACTAAATAACAAGATATTCTGCTCGCCATCCGTTACAGCGACGCCGACCAAGCTATCGCCTTCACGTAAGTCAATCGCAATTTTGCCGTTTGATCTTTGACGCTCAAATTCTTTTAATGGTGTCTTCTTAACCGTTCCCGCTGCTGTTGCCATAAAGATAAACTGCGATTCACTGTATTCACGTACAGTCAACATCGCACTAATTTTCTCATCTTTTTCTAATGGCAATAAATTAACAAAGGGTTTACCACGCGAAGCACGGCTGGCAATCGGTAATTGATAGACTTTTAACCAATACACTTTACCGGCTGAAGAAAAACATAAAATCGTATCATGGGTATTAGCCACGACTAACTTTTCTACAAAATCTTCTTCTTTAGTCGCTGTTGCTGATTTACCACGGCCACCACGGCGCTGCGCTTGATAATCTTCAAGTCGCTGAGTTTTCACATAACCTTCATGCGACATGGTCACGACTACATCTTCTTCGGTAATAAAATCCTCTTCAGATAAACTGAGAAGGTCTCTAACAATCTCAGTACGGCGCTCATCCGCATATTCTTCCTTAATGGCTTCTAATTCTTCACGAATCACTTCCATTAATCGGATGGCACTGCCTAGAATTTCCAAGTATCCATCAATTAACTCTAATAATTGCTTGTACTCGTTGACAATTTTTTCTTGCTCTAGCCCCGTCAAACGATGTAAACGCAAGTCTAAAATAGCCGAAGCTTGCGCCTCTGAAAGACGATATTCGGAGCCATGTATACCAAAAACCAATTCCAAACCATCAGGTCTCGAACGGCTTTCGTCTGCATGCTCTAATAAAGCAGCAACTAAGCCCGCATCCCAAGACTTTGATAACAAGCCGACTTTAGCTTCTGCAGGATTTGCAGCCGCTTTAATTAAAGTGATCATCTCATCGATATTGGACATAGCCACAGCCAAGCCTTCCAATACATGCGCACGTTCACGCGCTTTGCGTAACAAGTAAATCGTACGACGCGTAACTACTTCACGACGATGATCAACAAACGCATGCAAAATTTCTTTTAAATTCATACATTTTGGTCGACCATCTAAAATGGCAACCATATTAATACCAAACACAGTTTTCATCTGTGTTTGTTTATATAAATTATTTAGGACAACTTCAGGCACTTCGCCACGACGTAGCTCAATAACCATACGCATACCGTCTTTATCTGACTCATCACGTAAGCCTGAAATACCTTCGATTTTAGCTTCTTTAACTAATTCAGCAATTTTCTCTAATAAGCGCGCTTTATTAACTTGGTAAGGCAATTCGGTAACAATAATTGCTTGTCTACTACCTTCTTTATAATCTTCCACATGACTACGCGCACGGATATGTGCTTTGCCGCGTCCAGTCATATAGGCATCATATATGCCTGACACCCCGTTAATAATCCCAGCAGTTGGAAAATCAGGCCCTGGAATATATTCCATTAAATCCATAATGCTAGCATCTGGATTATCAATAAGCGCTAAACAAGCCCCAATAACTTCGCCTAAATTATGTGGCGGTATATTAGTTGCCATACCAACAGCAATACCCGAAGAGCCATTGACCAATAGTGCTGGCACTCTTGCAGGCATAACCACTGGTTCTGATTCTGAATCATCGTAGTTAGAGGCGAAATTAACGGTTTCTTTATCTAAATCGGCCAGCATTTCATGCGCAATTTTTGACATACGCACTTCGGTATAACGCATCGCAGCAGGCGAATCACCATCGACCGAACCAAAGTTCCCTTGTCCATCAACTAGCATATAACGCAAAGAAAAAGGCTGCGCCATACGTACGATCGTATCGTAAACTGCAGTATCACCATGAGGATGATATTTACCGATCACGTCCCCGACGACACGGGCAGATTTTTTATAGGGCTTATTCCAATCATTACCCAATACACTCATCGCATATAAAACGCGCCGGTGAACCGGCTTCAGACCATCTCTAACATCAGGAAGTGCTCGTCCTACAATAACGCTCATTGCATAATCAAGGTATGACTTCTGCATCTCGTCTTCGATAGTAACTACGGTAATTTCTTTAGCAAATTCTGACATTAGTCCATCTATATAATAAAGCTGATAATTCGATTTATCGGCAAATGTTTCTTAAATAATCTAGCCTTTTACAACCGGATCAACCTAAATTACAACAACCGCTTATTATAGCAAATTAAGTCTCCTTAGGAGCTTAAAGTTAATAAAACTTCTTTCCAGACACCAATAGCTCAAAAAACTGCCTTACATCCTCTTGAGATTGCGATAATAAGGAGAAAAGCTGCTTCTGATCTACGCTAATTACCGACCTGCGTTCAAAAGGGATTGCTTCCCATAACTCGCTAACCGAATCTTGGTCATACACCAAAGCCGTGCAAAAAATAGTTGCTACATGAAGTATTTGAGCATCTAAGCGGTGCGCTAATGCCATTTCAGGTGTTAATTGATAAGCAACCGCCTCATACAAAGAATCAGGCAACCCCCAAGACTTGACCAACTCCCCACCGACATCAGCAAAAGTAAAGCCAATCATTTCTTGCTCAATGACAGGCACTAGCTCTGCATTATAATCAGCCAATTTAAGTACTTTTGAAGATAGCTCTGGAAGCTTCTGATAGAGAACCAGAGCGCCAATTTTATGCAATAACCCTGCTAAAAATAAGCGCTCCGCATGCAAAACCGAACTTTCCTTAGCCAGCAGTTTAGCGATCACACCGCATTGAATGCTTTGCATCCAAAAATCAGTCATATCTACCAGATCGCTAGGTATATTATTAAATACATCTACCACGGAAGTGGCTAAAACTAAGCTTTGTAAGTCCTTAATACCAATTATTGTAACGGCCCGACTAATCGTATCAATACGCGATTGGAAGCCATAAAAAGAACTATTAACCAACTTAAGCAAACGCATACTGAGAGCAGGATCTTTAGCAATAACCTGACCGATATCAAGTGCTGAAAACCTTGGGTCATAGGCCATTTTTTCTATTTGATGATAGATATCAGGCAAGGAAAACAAGGTAATACTACCTTGCACTAAAGATTCGGCCGTCAAAGTGACATTAGTATCAGCCATGACTTTTCTTATACAGACTTAAGACATGCTTTACATATTTTTGCGTTTCGGGGTACGGTGGAATTTGGTTGTGGTATTTTTTGACGGCATTTTCCCCTGCATTATACGCAGCGATAGAAAGCTTTAAATTCTCATCAAATAAACCGAGCAAATACTTTAGGTAACGAGTACCAGCAAAAATATTTTGCTTGGGATCTTTGCGGTTTGTTGCACCATATTGAATTGCCGTTGCAGGCATTAACTGCATTAAACCCACTGCCCCAGCACTTGAAATGGCTTTCGCGTCATAAGCAGATTCTGCATGAATAACCGCATGCACTAACTTCGGATCTAAACCATGCTTTTTTGCTGCTGCAGCAATGATAGGCGTATATTTCTTTTTATTTTTTTGTAAATGCTTAAATGCGATCGCATAACCCTTAGGCTTACTACGAATAATCAGTTTATATTTTTTATGACTAGGTTCATCGGTGTAATAAACACTACCATCAGTAGCAGTATATTTATAGACATCCGCTAATGCCGTAGGAATAACGAATACCAAACTCAAAAAAACAAATAGCAATTTCATTTTTTAGCTTTCCGCTAAATAACCAGCAATATCTTCCTTGGAAAAGCCAATTTTCTTTGCCACGCGATGTGCATGACTGACGCGTGAGATTCCAGGGATTAATTTATGCGTTGGATCTTCATCAACAAACTCAACCTGTAAAGCCACCCCCTTACGCTCTGCAAGAAAATGATCGACTAACTGATGATTATGAGTAATGAGAACCGTATTATTACCTTTTTGATAAAAACCATTGAGCACATTTGCTGAAGTCTCCATTTTTTCTTCAAAGGTTGTCCCTTCGGATAACTCATCTAAGACAATCAGGCTTTTTGCCGTGCTCGCTAAAAATATATCTTTAGTGCGCTTTAATTCCGTGCCAAAACGCCCTTCACCATCATCTAGCTGGCTAATTTCAGGTACTTGATAAAAAATCCTATCCGCAACCGTTAATATTGCTTGCGTCGCAGGAACATAGCTACCAATCTGAGCCAGTAGTTGAATTTGCGTTAAGGTTTTGCAAAATGCAGTTTTACCACCACTATTCGGGCCGGTAATTAATACTAATTTTTCATCATCAATAGCAAAATCATTCCCCACATAAGCGGCATCAGCTTTACTTAATACTGGATTTTTAGCATTTTTCAAATTAATTTTATGATGCTCTGCTGCAATCAACTCAGGCAGAACCATAGACTCAGCACCAGACTCTGCATATTGCACTAAAGACAACAGCTCATCGATTTGACCCAAAGCATCTAACACCTTAGCTACGTCATCTGATTGTCTATATTCTTCACGTAAAGGCTTAATACAACTATCTCGATCAAAACCGCCAATCAGAGGAAAATAAACTAAAGTCAGCGGCGCAAGAAAAATAGCAAACATCGGTGAAAAGCTCAGCAAGCCAATCGGCACAAATAAATTAACTACAATTAAAGTAGCAAACACAAGACCAATCAATAATGGCTTAAAAATATGCGGTTTAAAAATAATTGCGGGACTTAAGCTTTTTCTATCTATTTTGCTCTGCATCCCTTTTTCAGTAATATAGGCAGGGCCCGACATTAATGAATAAGCGCGCGTCTTAGTAAAAGCTTTGATTTCATTCAGCAACGCATCAAGATAAGTACTTTTTGGTTTATCAAGCGTCAATAGACCCGCAACAAAACCCAATATAAAGCGAGTTCCACGTCTATATTGCGTATAACCATAACCCTCAATTTCTGCATCATCTCTAGCCGTGCCACCTGAGCCTAAAAATTTAGCAAATAATAGCTGATAAAAAGATTTTTCATCTTTTTTAGCATTCTCCACTAAACGCGCTAAAGTTTCTTTCAGGTCAGGATTTTCCTGTATTTCTTTGAGAGCGTCCTGCTTATCTACAATAACTTGTAAATCACCTAAGGGTTGCGCTAAAGAACGATATAAAACCGCCTGACCAATCGTTGTTTGGGCATAGTTGACCGTATCGAAAACACTATCAACCTCAATACTTTTAAATGCACCGGCATCCAGCACACCTTCGCCTGTTTTTGCTGGCTGGCTAATCCGAACTTCAGGCCACTGTTCATTCCACGCTTTTAAAATAGTCATATTATTTTTTCTTCTTCTTATTTTTATCTAATAGACCAAAGACAATAATGGCTGACACCACTATCCCCGACATTATAATATTTTCCTGCGTAGCACCTAATAAATAAGCGGCTCCACAACCAATGCCCATACCGACTCCGGTAAAAGCTAGGCTGCGCATTAAACGACAAAAAGCACAATTATCAGGATCATAAGCACGCATAATTAGTTCACCTTATTTTCGATTAAATCGACCATAAGCTGCACATTTGCTTCTGAATCATTTAAACAGGGAATATAACGATACTGCTCACCACCTGCTTCAAGAAAAATTTCTTTATTAGTCATATTAATTTCCTCTAAAGTTTCTAAGCAATCAATCGCAAAGCCGGGGCAAATAATATCAATTTTTTTAAAGCCTTCCTCAGGTAGCGCCATTAAGGTTTCTATACAATAAGGCTGTAACCATTTCGCCTTACCAAAGCGAGATTGAAACACTACGCGCCATTTATCGTCTTTCAAGTTTAGCTTTTGAGCAATCAACTCAGCCGTTTTAAGGCATTGATAGTAATAAGGGTCGCCTTTTTTAGTTAAAACATCCGGTAGACCATGAAATGACATTAACAAAAGTTCGCTAGCAGGCTGCTTCTGCCATGCTTGTTGAATAGAGTCTGCAATTGAACTTATATATAAAGGATGCTGATGGTAATCACTAATAAAATGTAATTCAGGAATATAGCGCCACTGCATTAATTCTGTTGCAACGGCATCAAACACACTGGCAGTCGTGGTTGATGAATATTGCGGGTATAAAGGCACAATAGTGACCTGCTCACACTCCGCCTTTTGTAATTTATGCAGTTGAGTTGTCAGTGATGGCGCACCATAACTCATCGCCATTGCAACAGTCGTATGAGGATTACCCTGATAATATGCAGAAACTTTATCGGTTAAATCTTGAGTCAAAAAAGTGAGAGGCGAACCTCTTTCAGTCCAAACTTCAGCATAGGCTGCTTTAGATTTACGTGGCCGAAAAGGCAATATAACAAAATTTAAAATAACCCACCACAATGAACGCGGTAAATTAACCACACGTGGATCACTCAAAAATTCGCGCAAAAACCGTCTAACAGAGCGTACAGTTAAGTGCTTAGGAGAGCCTAAATTAACAATTAAAATCCCGCGCTTTTTTTGAGCCACAACAGCCATTCCTTATGAGCGATTAATTAAACTTAAAAATTCCGCTCTAGTACTCATTTCTTTACGGAAAATTCCAGTCATAACGGATGTTGTCATCACTGAATTTTGCTTTTCAACACCCCGCATCATCATGCACATGTGCTTAGCTTCAATAACAACCGCAACGCCTTTAGCACCAATCGCTTCATCGACTGCATCAGCAATTTGCTTAGTCAATTTTTCTTGAATTTGTAAACGACGCGCATACATATCAACAATTCTTGCCAATTTAGATAAGCCTAACACCTTACCTTGTGGCAAGTAAGCAATATGACATTTGCCGACAAAAGGCAATAAATGATGCTCACATAAAGAATAAAGCTCAATATCTTTTACAATCACCATATCTTCAGTATCTGCTGTAAAAATAGCGCCATTCAAAACCTCTTCCAAAGTTTTGTTATAGCCATTATTTAAGAACTCAAAAGCTTTGGCGGCTCTTTTAGGTGTATCAACTAAACCTTCACGTGTTATATCTTCGCCAATTGCTTCAATAATTTTGCTGAAATGTTCTTCCATCATTCGTCTCTAAAATAAAATAGTTATTAAGTATACATCATCCTTGCACTAATTCTAATGCCTGTAAGACAACATTTTCATCTGCACCTACCTTAGGCCCATAGGTGCTTAGGTGTCTACGCCATGCTCTTGCCCCTTGAACACTATGAAATAAACCTAAAATATGCCGTGTTATGCTCTGTAATCGCACTCCAGTCGCCAATTGCTCTTGTATATAAGGCAATAAAGCAAGTACTACCTCTTCACGCGTTTTAACGAGGGTATCTTGCTTATAAATCAGTCTATCCGCTTCCGCTAATAAGTAAGGATTATGATAAGCCTCTCGACCAATCATGACCCCATCAACACTTTGCATTAACTCAATACTTTGCTCTAAGGAGCTAATACCACCATTAATAATAATTTCTAAATGCGGAAAATCTTGTTTGATTTGCTGCACAACATCGTAACGCAAAGGCGGGACATCCCTATTCTGCTTGGGTGATAAGCCCGACAACCAAGCCTTACGCGCATGTATAATAAAAGTACGACAACCGCCATCAGCCACTTTACTAATAAAATCAACCAATTCCTCATAGGAATCTTTATCATCAATGCCTATGCGCGATTTTACAGTAATGGGGATATTCACTGCTTGTTGCATGGCAGCAATACATTCTGCGACTAACTCAGGATCCGCCATTAAACAGGCACCAAAACGTCCATTTTGCACACGATCACTCGGGCAACCAACATTTAAATTCACCTCATCATAACCATAATCTTCAGCCATTTTGCTACAGAGTGCCAAATCTTGCACAGAACTACCGCCTAACTGCAATGCAAGTGGATGCTCTTGCGAGGAAAAACCTAAATGCCGCTGCACATCACCATTCATTAAGGCTCCCGTCGTCACCATCTCGGTATATAAAACGGCATGATTAGATAATAAGCGATGAAAGTAGCGGCAATGCCGATCTGACCAGTCGAGCATAGGGGCAACGCATATAGCTCGATAAGATACATCTTTGATATTGCTTGATTTATCTTGTAACATTATTGTTTATTTCTGTACATTTTGAACCTATTTTAAATAGAATAGTTCGCCTATAATCCGTCACTACTATTTTGACGGACTGAAAAGGTAAATTTATGGTATCAATTAGAAGTAGTAGAAGTAGAAAAAAGAAAGGTGGAAGTATAGCGTATTATGCAGAGATATTAATACGCCGCAAAGGAGAAGCCTTACATCGCTAAGGAATTAAAATTTAATAATATCCGAAAGTTTCGGGTTTTATAAAATATGCATTCCTAAGGACGGGCTTTTCAAAAACGAGTACTTGCTAAAGAGGTTGTGAAAGTATTCAGTATAAGCCCCTCCTTATCAAGCATAGGTATCTACACAAGTCTAAAAGCCTTCTCCAGAGGGAGAAGGTTAGATGAGGAGAATAAGAAAAAGCCTTGATTTTATTC
>CBDVDU010000018.1:0-18648 GCA_965372825.1 uncultured Gammaproteobacteria bacterium
ATGGCATCAATCCCTGTTTCTTTGCGACCACCGTGAGTAAAGATCTCCCAGCGGTTAGCTTCACCTGCGCCACTAACTTTCTTCGCATCTATAGCGACAACAATACATTGTGAACCAAACTTGTCTGCTGCTTCACGAACAAATTCAGGATTAAAAACAGCAGCACTGTTAATACCCACTTTATCCGCACCGGCATTCAGCATGCGCCGAATATCTTCCAGCTTTCTGATACCGCCACCAACCGTTAAAGGTATAAACACCTCACTAGCAACCTGCTCAACCACATGTACGATGGTATCGCGATCATGATGCGTTGCAGTAATATCTAAGAAAGTAATTTCATCAGCGCCTTCACGGTCATATCGGCGCGCGACTTCTACAGGATCTCCGGCATCACGAATATCAACAAATTTTACGCCTTTAACAACGCGACCATTATCAACATCAAGGCACGGAATAATTCGTTTAGCTAAGCTCATAACTGTTGTTTAAAATAGGTATTTATTATCTGAAAGAGAAGAATGAACACCTTTTAATGCAAAGATGTTCTTAGTCTTATCTTAAGCAAACGATTCTGCTAGTTTTTCTGCTTCAGCGAAATCCAGTGTACCTTCATAAATAGCACGACCGGTAATAGCGCCCATAATGCCTTGATCAGCTACAGCACCTAAGGCAGTAATATCATCCATATTGGTGATACCACCTGATGCAATAACCGGAATTCGAATTGCATTTGCTAATTTTGCAGTCGCTTCAACATTAACGCCATTCATCATGCCGTCACGAGAAATATCGGTATAAATAATGGCTTCAACACCATAAGACTCGAATTTCTGCGCCATATCTACCACATCATGGCGTGATAGTTTAGACCAGCCATCAACGGCGACTTTACCGTCTTTAGCATCTAATCCAACAATAACATGCCCTGGGTAAGCTAATGCAATATCACGTACAAATAGTGGGTCACTTACCGCTTTAGTACCAATAATGACATATTGCACTCCAGCATCTAAATAAGCCTGCACCGTTTCTTCGTCACGTATACCACCGCCAATCTGTACAGGTACATCAGGATAAGTGGCAACAATCTCATGAATAATTTCAGCGTTTTTTGGCTTACCAGCAAAAGCACCATCTAAATCGACCAAATGAATGCGTCGTGCTCCTGCGGCCACCCAACGTCCTGCAACTTCAACAGGATTATCTGAAAATACTGTGTCATCTTCCATACGTCCTTGACGTAAACGAACACATTTACCATCTTTTAGATCAATGGCGGGTATTAACAACATTTTTTTAGCCTCAAATAGTGTGGAATAAATTTAGGGAGGTCGCTTAAATTAAGCCTGCCCATCCCAATGTAAAAAATTATTAAGTAGCTGCAATCCAGCTGTTTGACTTTTTTCAGGATGGAACTGCACGGCAAAGATATTATCTTTAGCTAAAGCACAGGCAAACTTTTCAGGATATTCCGTCGTCGCGGCAACAATAGTAGAGTCGTCAGGTTGCACATAATAACTATGCACAAAATAAAAACGACTATTTTGGGTAATACCTTCCCAAAGCGGATGAGCATGTTGCTCTACTTGATTCCAGCCCATATGCGGAATTTTTAAGCGCTCACCATTGGCAGCACGTAAATCTTCAGCAAAATGCTTAACTTGACCAGGAAGAAGATTCAAACATTTAATACCCCCATTTTCTTCACTGCTAGTCAGTAATGCTTGCATACCCAAACAAATACCAAGCAATGGCTTAGTTTCAGCAACCTGAGTAATAACTTGATTTAACTCAGTATCGTGTAAGGCATGCATACAGTCACGCATAGCGCCCACACCGGGGAATACTACGCGATCAGCGGATAATATGGATTTTTTATCAGAAACAACACGGACATCAACATCAGGTGCTGCGTGTTGCAAAGCTTTGGCAATGGAATGGAGATTGCCCATGCCATAATCTATGACGGCTACGGAAGACATTTTAATGGTTAGATATATCAATTAAAAATACGGGGCTTGTTAGCTTACAAAACACCCTTAGTGGAAGGCATTATACCTGCCATACGTGGATCCTCAGCAACAGCCATACGTAAAGCACGACCCATTGCTTTAAAAACAGTTTCAGCAATATGATGCGCGTTCACACCTTTCAAGTTATCAATATGCAAGCTGACGCCCGCATGATTAACAAATCCTTGGAAGAATTCACGCAATAAATCAACATCAAAAGTGCCTATCATAGCTCGTGAAAAATGCACTTCATAATACAAGCCAGGGCGACCTGAAAAATCAATGACAACACGCGACAAAGATTCATCTAAAGGCACATAAGCATGACCATAACGAACCAAGCCTTTTTTATCACCCAAAGCCTTCGCAAAAGCCTTACCTAAAGTAATACCTATATCTTCAACAGTATGATGATCGTCGATTTGTAAATCACCTTTGCAGGTCACATCCATATCAATCATGCCATGCCGCGCAATTTGATCCAGCATATGTTCTAGAAAAGGTACGCCAGTATCAAACCTAGCTTTACCTGTGCCATCTAAATTAATGCTAATACTAATTTGCGTTTCCAACGTATTACGTTCAACGCTTGCGATTCTATCTGTCATTTTTTTATATTGTTAAATACAAGGGGCGAGCATGACCCGCCCCAAGACATGATTACTTTGAACGTTTGCGATCGTTTTCAGTTAATAATATTTTACGCAGACGAATTGACTTTGGTGTTACCTCAACTAACTCATCATCCGCAATAAACTCTAAAGCTTGCTCTAAAGTCATTTTTTGGATTCTCGCACAAGTCAAACTTTCATCTGTACCTGATGCACGAACGTTAGTTAATGGCTTAGGTTTAGTTGGGTTAACCGTTAAATCATTAGTGCGTGAATGAATACCAACTAATTGACCTTCATAGATTTCATCACCATTAACAATCAACAATTCACCACGCGCTTGTAGTGGATATAAAGAATAATCGACTGCTTTACCTTTAGACATGGAGATTAATACACCACGAATACGATTACCCACAGCACCCTCTTTTACTGCACCATAATGGTCGAATACGTGATAGAACAAACCTGAGCCAGAAGTTGCTGTTAAAAATTCTGTTTGGAAGCCTAATAAACCACGAGAAGGTACAATATATTCTAAACGAATACGGCCTTTACCATCTGGAACCATGTCTTTTAGATCACCTTTACGGTCACCTAATTTTTCCATAATCGCACCTTGATGCTGCTCTTCAACTTCAATGGTTACGTTTTCATAAGGCTCAGACTTAACGCCATCAATTTCTCTGATAATAACTTGCGGACGAGAAACTCCCATCTCATAGCCTTCACGGCGCATGTTTTCAATTAAAACTGATAAATGCAACTCACCACGACCCGATACTTTAAATTTATCTGGATCCTCAGTAGGCTCAACACGTAAAGCTACATTATGTTGTAATTCTTTTTGTAAACGATCATAAATTTGACGCGTGGTAATGTACTTACCTTCTTTTCCTGCAAACGGAGAATTGTTTACTTGGAAAGTCATGCTCACTGTTGGCTCATCAATTGATAGAGCCGGCAATGCATCTATGTGATCAGGATGGCATATAGTTTCAGAAATTTGTAGGTTTTCGATACCACAGAAAGCGATAATATCACCCGCTTGTGCAGTATCCACTTCAATACGCTCTAAACCGTTGAATCCATAAATCTTCAACATACGACCGTTACGTTTTTTACCTTCAGCATCCACTAAAGTTAACGGCTGATTTTTCTTTACTGTACCACGCTGTATACGCCCAATGCCGATAACACCCACGTAAGAGTTATAATCTAAGCTGATCACTTGCATCTGAAAAGGTGCATCAATATCAACAGGCGGAGGCGCTACTTTATCAATAATGGTTTGAAATAATGGTGTCATATCGCCATCAGAAACATCCGCTTCTAAGCCAGCAAAACCATTTAAAGCAGACGCATAAACAATCGGGAAATCCAACTGCTCATCAGTTGCACCCAAGTTATCAAACAAATCAAATGTTTGGTCAACAACCCAATCAGGACGTGCGCCCGGACGATCAACTTTGTTAATAACAACGATAGGCTTTAAACCCAAAGCAAAAGCTTTTTTAGTCACAAAACGCGTTTGTGGCATAGGTCCGTCAACGGCATCAACCAATAACAACACAGAGTCAACCATAGATAAAACACGCTCAACTTCACCACCGAAGTCAGCATGTCCTGGTGTATCTACAATATTAATGTGATAGCCATTCCAGTCAATTGCAGTATTTTTTGCCAGAATGGTAATACCACGCTCTTTTTCAAGATCGTTAGAATCCATCATTCTTTCAGAGGTCTTTTCATGTGCGGAAAAAGTACCTGACTGCTCTAATAATTTATCAACCAAAGTTGTTTTACCATGGTCAACGTGCGCAATGATTGCTATATTTCTTAATTTATCTATCACTTTATTTGTACGGTTAATTTAAAAATCGGGGTGTGTTTGATCAAACAGCGTATTTATTAACTTTGCTCCCAAGGTAATTGACTATATCGCCAACCACTGAGATTGCCACGGTGCTTATTATCATCTAAAGCACCTTCAAAGCCATCCAATATATTAATTGAATGTGCAAAACCTGCCTCTTCTAGGGCTTGTGCCGCATCAAGAGAACGCTGGCCACTACGACATAAAAGTAGCACAGGTCTTGTTAAATCATTATTTACAGCTACGTTTACTTGCTCAACAAATTGCGTATTAACTTGCCAACCTGGACATTCTTTCCAAGGCACATGTACCGCTGATAAGGGGTGTCCCACAAAACCATGCTCAACTTTAGTTCTGACGTCAATCATTACCGCGGTAGGGTTTTCCTGCATATATGTCCAGGACTGTTGGGGTGTTAAGTTCTCTATCATGCGTTAATTCTATGAGTTTGTAGACTATCAACTAAAGCGAATTACCAAGCTTTTGCCCGATAAATTGCGCCTCATTCCTCAAGCCTTGCTGCCTATCACCTAAAGCTCTATTTTCACGATAATAAATAACCTTCATCGGGGAAAATAAATTTAACATTTCATTATCTGCGAGTAAAAAATTCGGATTTTTAGGCCCTTGCTGATAAATTTTATGTTGCGTATAAGTTTGATAAAAAAGCAAGCCATTCGGCTTTAAACATTCCATTATCGCATTACAAATCGAACGGTCAAGGAATCGACTCACAACGACCACATCAAAACTGTTTGCAGAAAAACTGCACGGGCTGATTTCTTGGGTGAAGGTCTTAACAGCTAAGGCTTCAGTGTCCGCTTGGGCCTGTAATTTTTGTAAGGCGAGCGTAGAAATATCCCATGCCTGCACAGTCATACCCTGCTTAGCTAGCAACAAAGCATTCGCGCCCAAACCGCAAGCCAAGTCTAATGCTTGCCCTGATTTGGGTAATAAATAAAGATTATCACTTAGAACCTCGCTAGATCTGGCCTCCGATACTACGCTCTCAGAATAAATAGCATTCCATTTCTCAACCAACGCTTTATTCACGGGCTGCAGCTTTTGTTTTTAGCCAATCCTCAAGAAAAACTAAAAAGGTACGAACCTTAGCGGATAAGTATTTTCGATGCGGGTAAACTGCATGAATATTCATAGGCTCTATCGCATAATCATCTAAAACAACCTGTAAATAGCCTTTTTCTATATCTCGGGCAACAATATACTCAGGCAACATGACTAGACCCAGGCCTTTTTTAGCGGCAATGCGAATGGGATCAGCAGCATTAGCTTGCATTCGCCCAGAAACAAGCACCTCCTTTTTACCTTCTAAACCTCTAAAAAGCCATTTATTGCGTGGAGGAATAGCCCAATTCACCAAACAACTATGATTAAGTAAATCATCTGGCACAAGCGGCTTACCCTGCTCCTCAAAGTAAGACGGCGAACCGCATACTAACAAAGGCGAACTAGCGAGCTTTTTAGCAATATGACTGGTATCTTCCAAGCTGCCAAAAGTAATCGCGACATCGATGCCTTCATCAACCAAATCACCAATATTGCTCTGTAAAACCAAATTAACCGACAGGTCCTTATGCATCGCCAAGAATTCGGCAATAGCAGGTGCAATATATAAAGCACCAATAATAGGCGGAGAGCTGATTTTTAACTTACCCCTAGGCTCAGTATGCAATTGCGTGACTGCATCCTCCATTTCATCAATCTCAGCAAGAATGATTCGACAGCGCTGCAAATAAGCAGCACCGACATCAGTTAAGCTTAAACTACGTGTAGTACGATTAAATAAGCGAGCGCCTAAATAGCTCTCCAAGTGGCCAATGTGTTTGGTTGCCATCGCCCTAGAGACAGACATTTCTTTGGCACCGCCAACAAAACTGCCCGCCTTGGCAACACTGGCAAAGACTTTCATTCCCGTTAATTTATCCATAGAACCCTCTCAAAACTTTAGCTTAATTAATCACCGTAACCCAAGCTAATTAATTGACTAAAAAACATTATAAGTTGCTATGAATAAGCACGAAAGGGATAAGCCGAGTTTTAATGCTGACCCCCCTTATTCGGAAAACTAACAAACCAGTATTCTAGCGAAACAAACTAAAAGGGCCAACAAATGTCAGCCCTTAAGTTGCACGTCTAAAATACTAAAGTCCTTATTAAGCCTTGGGACCTAGCACGGCAGCCTTGATCTCAGCACCAGGAACATGCCTAACATCTTGCCCTTGTACGGCATAAATCACATAATCACAAACATTACCGGCATGATCACTAATTCTTTCCAATGAACGAATTACCTGCATTACATTGAGTGTACGTTTGATATTACGACTATCTTCCATCATAGATAAGGTAAGCTGACGAAAAATACTAACGTACTCTTGATCAACGTCTTTATCGCGTAAAACCACTTCAACAGCGGTCTTCACATCTAACCGTGCAAAAGAATCCAACGCATCATTTAATATAGACCTAACTAATTCCAACAAATGCTTTAACTCATGAAAATCAGTATACCCTTTATTAAACTCTTCAAGTTTAATTGCCATATCAGCAATACGCTTAGCTTGATCACCCACGCGCTCTAGCTCACTAATCGCTTTCGAAATAGCAATTAATAGACGCAAATCAAAAGCAGCAGGTTGTCTTTTAGCAATAATTAACAAACAAGCTTCATCAATTACATGCTCTAAGTTATTAACATCAGCATCCCCCTGAATAACCTTTTCAGCTAATTCCAAGTTTCCCGTCACTAATGCTTCAACGGCATCGGCTAATTGCTGTTCAACGAGCCCACCCATTACTAAAAATTGATTGCGGATGTCTTCTATTTCTTCATTAAATTTATGAGAAATATGTTTACCTATTTGCTGCTTTTCCATTTTTTTACTCGCTCAATATCGTGTTTAGCCGTAACGACCAGTAATATAATCTTCCGTCTGCTTTTTCTCAGGGTTAGTAAAAATAGTATTAGTGTCGCCGAATTCAATTAAATCCCCCATATACATAAAGGCGGTGTAATCAGAAACTCGCGCCGCTTGCTGCATATTATGAGTAACAATAACAATGGTATAGGTTTCTTTCAACTCATTAATTAATTCTTCAATTTTTAATGATGAAATAGGATCCAGTGCAGAAGAAGGCTCATCTAACAATAAAATCGTCGGCTCAATAGCAATCGCACGCGCAATAACCAATCGCTGCTGCTGACCACCAGATATGCCCAAGGCATTATCTTGCAATCTATCTTTCACTTCATCCCAAATTGCCGCACCACGTAATGACTTTTCTACTGCTTCATCTAAAACACGACGATCATTAATACCTTGAATTCGTAATCCATAGGCCACATTTTCATAAATAGACTTTGGAAAAGGATTAGGCTTTTGAAATACCATACCCACATGGCGGCGTAATTCAGCAACATCAACGCCGGGGCGATAAATGTCATTATCTTCGATAATTATCTTGCCTTCGATTCTGGCGCTATCGATCAAATCATTCATACGGTTAATACAACGTAATAAAGTCGATTTACCGCAACCACTTGGACCGATATAAGCCGTTACTTGCTTCTTCGGTATCTCCATATTAATCCCATGTAGCGCTTGTTTCTCTCCATAAAACAAGTTTAAGTCTTGTATTTGAATACTGGTTTCATTCATACCTTTATTCGGTTGATTTTTTTGTGCAATAGCACTCATATCAATGGCATGCGTACGTACAGGTTCTGAACTCATAAGATCACTCAGTTTATTTTTGAAATAATGTTCGATATTAACGATATATTAGCCACTAACTTTCTAAGGCTTTATACTTCTCGCGCAAATGGTTTCTAATACTAACAGCAAATAAGTTTAAGCTGATAATAACCATAACCAATAATAATGAAGTCGCATAAACTAATGGTCTAGCCGCTTCAACATTCGGACTTTGAAAGCCTACATCATAAATATGAAAACCCAGATGCATAAACTTTCTGTCTAAATGCATAAAAGGGAAATTACCATCTAAAGGCAAGGTAGGTGCCAATTTCACCACCCCAACCAACATCAAAGGAGCAACCTCACCCGCAGCTCGCGCAACCGCCAAAATTAAACCTGTCATCATTGCTGGGCTTGCCATAGGCAACACAGTCAACCATAAGGTTTCAGCTTTTGTCGCACCTAATGCTAGACTCCCTTCACGAATTGATTTCGGTACACGCGCCAAACCTTCTTCTGTAGCAACGATAACCACGGGCAAAGTTAATAAGGCTAACGTCAATGAAGCCCAGAACATCCCAGGCGTACCAAAAGTTGGCGCTGGCAACGCTTCAGGGAAAAACAAACTATCTATATTGCCACCTAAAATATAGACGAAAAAACCCAAACCAAACACACCATAAACAATCGAAGGTACACCCGCTAAGTTATTCACCGCAATTCGTATAATACGTGTCGTAAGACCTTGCTTGGCATATTCACGCATATACACAGCTGCAATCACACCAAAAGGGGTCACAATCACAGCCATAAGCATAACCATCATAACGGTTCCGAAAATAGCGGGAAAAACACCGCCTTCGGTATTAGCTTCACGCGGATCTTGACTAATGAATTCCCATACTTTAACCCCGTAATGACCTATCTTTTGCAAAACATTCATCGCATTAGGCTGATAATAAAGAACAATTTTTTCTAAGGGAATTTCAACTTCCTGGCCGCTCGCTGTTTTAGCCGTTAAACTATCGCGTCTAATTTTCTGGTTAAGATCGGCTAAATTAGCTTGTAAGGCTTGATAAGCTTTTTCAAATTCTGCTTTTTCGCTAGCAAGACTTTGTTTTGCCTGTGCATCTAGCTTATCTTCAAGCACTAATTTCCGTTCTTTTAAGCGTAAGCGCTCCAACTGGTAATTGATCGTACCAATTTCGCCTTTTTCTATAGTCTTAATTTGCTCAAAGATATCTAGTGTGCGCTCCATGTGCTCGGCTAATATCGCCCAAGCTTTCCCGCCTTGCGCAACAACCTTACCCTCTTCTTTTATAGTCTCTAAATAACCATAAAAATTACCCCACTCACGACGCTCTAGCACCATTAAATCTTCAGGGTACTCAGTTTGCTTAATATCTTTACCAAGTAACCAACGAAAATCCAAGCCACTGATATCTCTGTTGCCGGTTTTAACTAAATATTGCGTTAAGCCTGCAGCGGCTTGTTCAGGCGTATAACCTGCCGCTGCTGCAAGCTCAGGCTTTAATACTTGTTGATCAACCATTTCAGCAACGATAGTGATAGGCTGCTCATTAGCCTTTTCCACATAAGTAATGGAAGCAACATCCGCCGGCCAGAAATGCCCTAGACCACGAACTGCAATTAAAGTAAGTAAGCCAAAGACCATAATTAAACTTAAACTCACCGCAGCAGCATTTAGCCATACCCACGGCGCACCGGTTTTAAACCATTTACGAATCATACTGACACCTTTAAATCTGAAATTTTATAATCAAGCATTATCATAATGAACTGTATTTTTCACGTAAGCGCTGACGAATAATTTCAGCTAAGGTATTAAAAACAAAGGTAAAAGCAAACAACACTAAGGCAGCAAGAAACAACACTCGGTAATGCGTACTATCCACTTCCGATTCCGGCATTTCCACGGCGATATTAGCCGACAAAGTACGCATACCCTGAAATACACTTAAATCCATCACCGGTGTATTACCGGTTGCCATTAGTACAATCATAGTCTCACCCACGGCACGCCCTAAGCCAATCATTACCGCAGAGAAAATACCGGGACTAGCTGTTAATAACACCACTTTAGTCATGGTTTGCCAAGGTGTTGCACCTAAAGCTAAAGAACCAACCGTTAAATGCTTAGGCACACTAAAAATAGCATCTTCAGTAATGGAGAAAATAGTAGGAATCACCGCAAAGCCCATAGCGATACCAACCACTAAGGAGTTACGCTGATCATAACCTATGCCCCACTCAGTATTAAACCAACTGATAAGGCTGCCATCAAACATAATGGCTTCCATAGGAGCGCTAACGCTAATTGCAAAGTAAGTTGCCAAAAGAATAACCGGTATTAATATCGCAGCCTCTGTTCCTTCTGGTATTCGTAAGCGTATGTCCTTAGGAATATATTGCCATAGGTAAGCAAATAACAGCACGGCAACAGGTAGCGTTAATAAAATACTAAACACCGCCATTAAGTTCTCTTCAACAAAAGGCGCCAACCAAAGCCCTGCCAAGAAACCCAAAATCACGGTAGGTAAAGCTTCCATAATTTCAATGCTAGGTTTAACTACTCTACGCATGCTAGAGGTCATAAAGTACGCGGTATAAATAGCCCCCATAATTGCCAACGGCACAGCAATCATCATTGCGTAAAATGCCGCCTTTAAAGTACCAAACACCAGTGGTGTTAAGCTATATTTAGGCTCAAAATCATTACTTGAAGAAGAAGACTGCCAAATATAATCAGGCTTAGGATAGCTTTCGTACCAGACTTCTTGCCAAATAGATTTGATCGATACTTCAGGATGTTCATTTTCAACATGCCAAACATTAATCATTCCCTGCTCATCTTGAAGCATGAAAACATTAGCCCTCGGTGACATAGCTAATAATTCCGGCTGCGCTGAAGTAACTTTCGCTCTCAACAACTCCCTTTCAGCGGTTGAGTGATAAATCCCAACGACACCTTTAGCATCAACAGCCACAAAACCTTTTCTGCGCTGCTCAGCGTCTATGCCGACAACAGCATAATCTGAAACTTTAAAGGCACGTAGTTTCTGTATTGATATATGGTTACTGGCATCACGCACTGCAGACCATTGCGAGACTAAACCTGTACTATCCCCAGCTAATAAAGAAAGCTCACCCGTCAAAAAGACTAAACTAGTTAAATTGCCGCCTACATTCAGCAATTCAGTATGCTGAATAAGGTGAGGGTTTTCTTTATCACTGACATCAAACATACTTAAGCGACCAGTACGACTAGCTAAATACAGCTTACGCTGCTCCTTGTCGAGCAAGATATATTCAAGGTCCTTAGAATCAACATCTATCTCAACATCAATACGTTCAAAACTATCGTCATCAGAAAAAAGTGACTCTTCTTTAAAAAAGTTAGTCAGCAATACTCGATTATCTGCAGTTCTTGCTACTAAAGTAGTACCTGATTCGCCCATCCTAAAAGCCACATGAGTGATTGCTTGGCCTTGAGGATCAAGCTGTAGCACTTGCTCTCCCAAGGGAAACTCAAGCTTCGGAGTAATTAAGCGCTTATCACCTGGATAAGTTACTTGGTATTTATGTCGAGCAATAATGACGCCACCATTATTTAAGCCGTATGCAATACGTCCTCGCGATGGAGTCCCTACGCTAAAGCTAGAAATGCTTGCCTCTTCTGGAACAACAGATTGAACTTTAAGAACTTTACCCGTTGCTGTAGCAAAGAAAACCGCTTTACCTTGATCGGTAAAACGTACCGCAACTTCATTTTGCTCTTCAGTTGTTAAGTACAGACTCTTACCCGCTGATTTCTCAGGTAATTCATATTGATATAAAGCATGAGCATCCGCCGAAACAAACAGCGGGTAAACCACATACATTAAATAGAAGAAAATTAAGACAATGGCGACAATAACACCCAAGCCGCCGGCAACGACGCCATAGCGAGCTAGTTGGTCTTTTATCTTACGCCACTTTTGATAAGTTTCGCTTATCTGAAGTTTAGATGCTGTCATAGTTTAACGATAAAAATAATTGGGTGATGAATCATATTTAAATTATACAACCCTTATATGACAAAAGAATGAAACACCCCCTAATCACAAAAACGACAAGCAAAAAAAAACTAGGAGCCATTAAAAATAGCACCTAGTTTAAATTTAATCACTCTATCTACTTAAACCATGGGGGAATTATAGTAAGTCTTGATTAATGTGGCGTCCCTGCCCAATAATATCCGTATTATCCTATTCCATCCTTAAATCTTATAACAACTTAGCTAATGTCTTATTAACTACTTTAGCTGGCAGTGGGATATAACCATCTTTAATAACAATTTTCTGACCTTCCTTAGATAGAACCATTCTGATAAATTCTCTTTCTAATGGCGCTAAAGCATGGTTAGGTTTTTTGTTAACATAAACATACAAGAAACGAGCTAATGGATATTTACCTGACAATGCATTTTCAGGGGTTGCCGCAACAAAAGGCGAACCTGCTTTCTTAGTCAAAGAAAGCGCCTTAACACCCGATGTTTTATAACCAATACCTGAATAACCGATACCATTTAATGAAGTTGAAACAGATTGCACAACAGAAGCAGAACCAGGCTGCTCATTTACATTGCTTTTATAATCGCCTTTACATAAAGCTTTTTTCTTAAAGTAACCGTATGTACCTGACACTGAATTACGGCCATATAACTGGATGCTTTTATTTTTCCAAGAATCCGTTAATCCTGCATCACCCCAAGTCGCAATATCAGTAGCATATCCACATTTACGCGTAGATGACATAATCGCATCAACTTGTGCAATCGTCATACCTTCAATAGGGTTGTCTTTATTAACATAAACCGCCAAAGCATCAATAGCAACAGGAATCGCTGTAGGCTTATAACCGTATTTCTTTTCAAAAGCATCTAGCTCTTTATCTTTCATTTTACGGCTCATAGGACCAATATTAGCCGTTGCTTCAGTTAACGCTGGTGGTGCAGTAGATGAACCTGCCGCTTGAATTTGAATATTTACATTTGGATAATTACGCTTGAATGACTCAGCCCATAATGTCATTAAGTTAGCTAAGGTATCAGAACCAACGCTTGATAAATTACCGGATACACCACTTTCTTTTTGGTAATCAGGAAGTTTAGGATCAACTGTTTGTACTGCGATTGCCGAAGTACTTGCTAACGCTGCTGTAACAAACCCAGCCGCCGCCGCTAAAGATTTCACTTTAGACGTAATTTTCATTTTTAAACTCACATTATCAAATTAAGATGCTACGTATTATGTACAGCAAATATGACAATGGTATTACAAAATAACCGTTATTGTTAAAGCCTACTATTTCAATTCATTTTTTAAACGCTGATAGATACCACCGAAACTACCATTACTCATCATTAAAAAGTGACTTTGCGCTGCGACCTCTTGTTGTAATTCAGCAATAATCTCATCTATAGAAGTACAAATTTGGATATTATCCGCATAAGCTTTGAGCTCACTTAAATCCCAAGCTAAATTTTCCGGCTGATAAATTATCGCTCTATCCGCCAAGCTGAGAGCACCAGCCAATTCTTTGCGATGCACTCCCATGCGCATAGTGTTTGATCTAGGCTCAACTACTGCAATAATTTTCTCGGAGCCTACATGCTTACGTAAGCCCTCTAAAGTCATTTTAATCGCAGTAGGGTGATGGGCAAAGTCATCATAAATCGTCGTACCACGAATATTAGCAATGACTTCCATACGCCGCTTTACATTTTTAAACTGAGCCAACGCAGCTATCGCATCAACAGGTAATATCCCTATATGCCTTGCCGCGGCAATTGCAGCTAAGCCATTCTGTACGTTATGCATCCCAGTCAAAGCCCAATCAACTTGCCCTTGTTTTTCATCAGCAAATAGAACATCGAATTGACTACCATCATCCTTGACTAACTCTGCTTGCCATTCAGCTTGCTGCCCTATTGCTGTTTGCTGTACAGGTGTCCAACAGCCCATTGCCAGAGTGTCCTGCACATTTTCATCCGCTTTAGGCGCAATAATTAAACCTTGCCCAGGAATGGTTCTAACTAGATGATGAAATTGGCGTTTAATTGCCTGCAAATCATCAAAAATATCGGCATGATCAAATTCTAAATTATTTAAAACCGCTGTTCTGGGCCGGTAATGAACAAACTTAGAACGCTTATCAAAAAAAGCAGAGTCATATTCATCTGCCTCAATAACAAA
This sequence comes from uncultured Gammaproteobacteria bacterium, assembly GCA_965372825.1. GTDB lineage: Bacteria > Pseudomonadota > Gammaproteobacteria > Methylococcales > Methylomonadaceae > Methyloprofundus. The sequence goes on from CBDVDU010000018.1 coordinate 14,479, forward strand.
AAAATCAGTCTCCCCAGCTCGCGCAGAAAGTCCAAAATTCATCGGAATACCACCAATCAAAAAACCAGGTTTAAACCCCTGATACTCTAAAATCCATGCCAACATGCTGCTCGTAGTCGTTTTGCCATGCGTGCCCGCTACCGCTAAAACCCACTTATCTTGTAATACATATTCAGAGAGCCATTGCGGACCTGAGGTATATTTCAATCCTAAGTTTAATACCGCCTCAACTTCAGGATTACCACGTGACATAGCATTACCAATAACCACCAAATCCGGCTTAATCGCTAAATTTTCAGCAGTATAGCCCTGCATTAACTGTATGCCTTGCTCAGTTAATTGAGTGCTCATAGGAGGATAAACATTTTGGTCAGAACCACTAACGGTATGCCCTAGCTCTCTAGCAATCAAAGCAAGCCCACCCATAAATGTACCACAAATACCTAAAATATGAATATGCACGCAATTCTCCTGTCTAAGGCGCGAAGATTAAACTAATGGAATTATATTGATAGCCTTGTTGCTACAACAAAACAAACACGGATTAAAGGAAGCTATTTGCTACAAATTTTGAAGAACACATTATTCGGGGGAGGGTAACTCAGCAAGTACATTCAGAGAGTGCGCAAAAGCCGTAGTTTTTTTAAATAACATAGGCAAGAGACCTTACTCCCTCCTATAGGCATCTAAGGAATAAAAATTAAATAATATCCGGAAGCACTGCCAGTCCTTTGAGGACTGGGAGTGCTGTATAATTTAAAGTTTCGGAGGGTATTGAATGCGCATTCCTAAGTACCTAATAAAAATTAATTTAACATTTCTGTAGATGGGTAGAATGGAATGCCTCTTTTTAGGCATGTAATGAAACCCATCAACCTTACGCAGAATGATGGGTTTCGCAAAAAACGCTCTACCCATCCTACGGAAACACCTAAAATATAAATGTTAAAATAATTATGTATATGTACCTACACAAACATTAAAGCCCTCTCCAGCAGGAGAGGGCTGGGAGTGAGTATGACAGAAGAAACTTATAGACTAGCGTCTTTGTACGCAGCAATATCATCTATTTTCATTGCCTTAATAATCATTTTCAATTCCATATGCTGTTGCTTTAACGGCCCTAATTCAGCAGCAAGATTAGCGATATTTTCCTCGATGCTTTCTTTCGATCCACTAATTTTACGCAACATTTGCAAGCGACTTTCAATTTGCTTTTTATGATCTTTAATTTGATGCATCAAAGGTGAAAGCACACTATTACTCCAAGTCGTCGCATCTTTATTTGCATGCTTCAGTACTTCACGTGCTTTCAAGATAATAGTACTGTATAACTTTTTCACTACAACACTTTGCTCGGTCATTGTTGTTCTAGCGCTTGAGCGAAAAAGCTCCCCTTCTTCAAAGATTTGTTCTAGCTCAAACTGATATTGCTTAATTGAAAATAACTGCGGCTCAATTTCTTTAAAGCCGTACTCATCCCTAAATTTCTTATGAATCGCCTTTACTAATCGGCGGGTCTCATTAGTCGTATCAACAGCGTCTTGCAATAAATCGCGTAACTCATCAAACAATTTACGAATATTTTGCTTCATGCCATAAGTAGTAAGACTTTTAGCCATATCACCTTTAGTCCGATGAATGATCTCGTCAATTCTTTCTTTTGCTAAAGAATCCACTAGCATCTTGGCTTGCACACTAAAAACTCGGCGACTGGCCTGGAAATTCTCCACATTAACTAAATAGGCATTTTGACGATCCCGTGTTTCAGCCATCAATTTACCGGTCATATCAGCATTTTCGAAATCTATTTTCTTAAATTCCTCCAATTGAGCCGTCGCATTTTTATATTTTATCTCAGTCAGGCTTAAGGATTCATTAACCAAAAAACCAATATTGCGCACCACTGTTTCCATTAATATTTTGCGCCGATGGTTCAAAATATCGTCTGACAAATAGTTTTCTAAGCCCGCTAAACGGCTTTTTTCCAATAAGGCATCGTCAGATTTAATTTTAGCCAGTAAAGCTTGCTTGGCAGAGACTGGGAAAATCAGTTTTTCACTAACGCCTAAAATCTCAGCAGAACTCTTAATTTGCGAAATAATAGATGCTTCATAACCTGTTTCACCAGCTAAATCATCCCACATAGAATCAATTTTATTCATGACCACAGCAAGGCCTTGCTTGCCAGTACCACGAGCTATGCTGATATGATTACGCCACATTTCTAAATCACTTTTTGTCACACCAGTATCCGCCGCCAGGACAAAAATAATGGCTTGTGCACTAGGCAACATATTTAATGTCAATTCAGGCTCTGTACCTAAAGCATTTAAGCCAGGCGTATCTAAAATACAAAGACCTTCTTTTAATAAAGGGTGTGGAAAGCTAATTAAAGCATGACGCCAACAAGGTATTTCGACCTCACTTCTATCTAACAAACCTAATTCAGCCGCTTCACGCTCATTCCATAAGCCCAATTTATCCGCTTCTTCCTTGGAAACCGTTTTAACCGCGACCAACGCTTTAAACGCTTCCTGCATTTGTGTAGGTGAATCACAATCTAAATCAATTTGCGTCCATCGGTCTGGGTTTTGTTTGTACTCAACCAAAGAAATATCTTCTAAGCGACTTTCTATATTCAATAAACGAATATAACTACCCGCTTCATCATAAAATAGTTCGGTTGGGCACATTGTGGTGCGCCCAGGAGACGAAGGCAGTAACCTCACTCCAGTTTCGGCAAAAAATAAAGAGTTAATAAGCTCTGTTTTACCACGAGAAAATTCAGCTGCAAAAGCCAAAGTAATACGATCATGACTTAAGCCATTAAGCATATTTAATAGCGTATCTGTACTATTTGGATCGCTTAACCCATAACGATTACGCCACTCTCTATACATTTCAATTGCTTGGACAATTTCTTCTCGCCATTGCGAATATTCATGTAACTGCTCTTTAAATTCCATACATCCCGTGCCTTATCGCTGATATCGACAGTACCCGCATTTATCATCTAAAATGGCGGATCATCTAAATTCAATTTTTACACCTACAAAATAAATTGTAGCCTAAAAACAAAAATCTGCTAAAAAATAAACGAATTTTCTATCTATTTCATTACTAATGCCAGTTACTGCCACGCCTAAAACGATTATTAGCATCGTTTTAGGAGTAACAACTTACAGTCTCTTAAAAATCAAATCCCAAACACCATGCCCTAAACGTAATCCTCGCTGCTCAAATTTCGTTAAAGGGCGGTAATCTGGTCTTGGACAATAGTCCTGACTAGCGCTAGCATTAACAAACTGCTCTGCTACTGCCAAAATCCTTAACATATGCACAGCATAATGTTGCCAATCTGTGGCCGCATGAAAATAACCTTCAGGCTTTATTTTTTGCCCGATGAGCTTAACAAAACTAGGTCGTACAATACGCCGTTTATGGTGTTTTCTTTTATGCCAAGGGTCTGGAAAAAACAAATGCATGCCTGATAAGCTAGCATCTGGAATACATTTTTCTAAAACTTCAATAGCATCATGATAATAAACCCTAACATTGCTAATTTGCTTTCTTTCCAGTTGCGCTAATAAATTACCCACACCCGGCTTATGCACTTCAATGCCAATATAATCTTGATCTGGGTTATCTTCTGCGACTTTGGCCAAACTTTCACCATTACCAAAACCAATTTCCAAAATAACCGGTGCAGTACGCCCAAAAATGGCCGAAAAATCGCAATCAGCTTCTGGGTCTAAACAATATTTATCCCACAGAGTGTCAATTGCATTTCTTTGCGCCTCAGTCATTCGCCCAATACGACGAATAAAACTCTTAATGCGGGGCGTGCTTTGCAGCTCTTCTTCGATCATACTCAACTTAACTAATTAACCCATCTAGTGGTGAAGAGGCAGATGCAAAACGTTTTCTTGGCATTCTTCCCGCTAAATAAGCTTCACGTCCCGCTTGTATTCCTTTTTTCATTGCCGAGGCCATTAATACCGGATTTTGAGCTGCCGCAATCGCAGTATTCATTAATACGCCAGCACAACCTAATTCCATTGCTATAGCGGCATCTGAAGCAGTACCCACACCCGCATCTACCAAAATAGGCACATTTGCATTTTCTACTATGGTCAAAATATTATAGGGATTTTGTACCCCTAAGCC